>CALVIY010000004.1 GCA_944331955.1 uncultured Bacilli bacterium | reverse complement strand
GCAAGTATAAAAATATAAAAAAACTAGATTTTATCTAGGCTTGCAAAGATTTTTATATTAAAACTGTCAAACTAGGGAGATAGTTGGAGGTCCTGGTGGTGGTGGTTCATTTCGTATTGTAATGTCTCTTGCTAGTTAATATTATTGCTGGAGTTATAGCATTGTGTATAACTCCTTTTATTTTGTCTTTTAATTATTTCTATTTTATGTTAAAATTAAAGAGAATAAAAGGTTGGGAAGGAGATATGACTATGTATCCATTAGGAAAACAGTTTGAAATTGATGGAAGTAAAGCGAAGAGTGATGATAAATGTATTTATAAAGGTAAACATTATCGTATTACTGTTCTTTCTGAAAGATTAGTTAGACTTGAATATACTCCTAGTGGTGTTTTTGTTGATGTTCCTAGTCAATTTGTTTCTAATAGAGCTTTTATGTACCCAACATATCAAACTAAACAAGACTCTAAGTTTTTAGAGATTACTACTAAATATTTTCGTCTTACTTATGTTAAAGAGGCACCGTTTTCTGGTACTAAAGTTGATCCTATGAAAAATTTGAAAATTACTTTGTTCATGGGTGGTAAAGAAAATGATAGAGATTGGTATTATGGTCATCCTGAAGTACGTAATTTAGGAGGTAATATGATTAGTGAAGATATTAATACTCCTAAACCATTACGAAGAGGTCTTTATTCTCTTGAAGGTTTCGCTAGTTTTGATGATAGTAATAGTCTTTTGTTTAGTTCTGATGGAACTTTGTATGAAAGAGAAAAGGGAAGCGTTGATATTTATGTATTTATGTATAAAGATGATTTCGCTCTTGCTATGAAAGATTATTTCCATTTAACAGGTAATCCTGAACTTATTCCTCGTTATGCTTTAGGTAATTGGTGGAGTCGTAATACTACTTATAATGAAGAGAGTCTTAAAGAAATAGTTTCTGATTTTGAAAGACGTAATGTTCCTTTAGCAGTATTCTTATTAGATAGAGATTGGCATTATCGTAATGTAGGTAATGCTAAGAATTTACATACTGGTTTTACTTTTAATAAAGAATTATTTCCTGATCCTAGTGAGATTTCTAAGTTTTTACATGGTCATAATATAAGACTTGGTTTAGAGATAGATCCTACAGAAGGTATATATCCTCATGAGACATATTATTCTCAAGCCTGTTCATATTTAGGTATTAATGGTAATAAAATAATTGCTTTTGATCCTTTGAATCCTAAATTATTAGATGTATATTTTAAACTATTTTTACATCCTTTAGAATCTTTAGGTGTTGATTTCTTTTGGCACGATTATAAAGCTGGAAACAATGCTTTAAAACTTCTTGCTTATAATCATTATAATTATAAAGATATTGGAAGAAATCCTGCTAAAAGAAGTATTATGCTAAGCCGTAATGGTATATATGCCGCTCATAGATATCCTATTCTTTATGCTGGTAGTACAGAGGTATCTTGGGATGGATTAAAAGAAATATCTTCTAGTATGATGGCTGCTGCTAATATTGGTGTTTCTTTTTGGTCACATGATGTTGGTGGCAACCATGGTGGTATAGAAGAAAGTGAATTATATATTAGATATGTAGAACTTGGAACATTTAGTCCAATTCTTAGATTCCATGCAGCACGTGGTAATTATTATAAAAGAGAACCTTGGAGATGGGATATTAAAACAGAAACTATTGTTAATGACTATTTACGTTTAAGACATAGATTAATTCCTTACTTATATACAGAGAGTTATAACTATTATAAAAATGCACAAATGTTAATTGAACCTTTCTATTATAAATATAAGTGGGTTATAGATGATAGTAACTATAGATATCAATACTTCTTAGGAAGTGAGTTACTTGTTTGCCCAATACTTTTTAGAAAAGATAATGTTATGAATAGGACAATACATCGTTTTTATATACCTGATGGAATTTGGTATGACTTTAAAACTGGTAAGAAGTTTCCTGGTAATAAGAAATATGTTTCTTTCTTTAAAGAGGAAGATTATCCAGTGTTTGCGAAAGCAGGTTCTGTTATTCCTTTATCTAATAGAAGTGATGTTAATAATGTAGGTCTTCCTTTAGATATGGAAATTCATATTTTTCCTGGAGTTTCTAATACTTATACTTTATATGAAGATGATGGACTTACTTCATTATATAAAGAAGGTTATTACTTAAAGACAGAGATTGATTATAATTATATGCAGAATAATTATACGGTAATTATTAGATCTGTTGAAGGTAAAAGTGGTATTGCTCCTATGAGGCGTAATTATAAGTTTAGATTTAGAAATACGAAGATGGCTAATGATGTATCTGCTCATTATAATGATCAACAGATTAAGATAGAGTCTATGTATATAGAAGAAAATGACTTTATAGTTGAAGTTAATAATGTTAATACAATTGGACAGTTAACTATTAATTGTAAAGGTAGTGATATTGAGATTGATGCAGTTAGACTTATTAATGAAGATATAGATAGTATCTTAATGGATTTGCAGATTAGTACTTATTTAAAAGAAAAACTTGCTAATATTATATTTAGTGATATGCCTATTAAGAAGAAGAGAATTGCGATTCGTAAACTTAGAAAAGAAGGATTGTCTCATGAACATATGAAGCTGTTCTTGAAACTTATGGAATATATAGAAAGTGTATAAAGAGAACTGGTATTCTCTTTTTTTATCTATAAGGAAAGTTTTTTGGATAAAAGTCGAATTTATGTATTGACGAACGTATATTTTGTATAGTACACTTAAGTTACAAGAAAGAGGGTTCGTATTATGGGAATATATAGAGCATATAAATTTAGATTATATCCGAAAGAAAAACAAAGAATATTGATACATAAGACCTTTGGATGTAGTAGATTTGTTTATAACTATTATTTAAATTATCAAAAAGAAAATGGCGTACAAAAATCATTTAATTTATGTAAAGATTTAAAAGAATTAGAAGATGATTACGAATATCTTAAAGAAGTAGATTCATGTGCCTTAAGATGCTCTATATTTGATTTAGAAGATGGTTTTAATAACTTCTTTGCAAAAAGAAGTGGATATCCAAATTTTAAGAGTAAGTTTTCAAGACAGTCTTATAGAACTAGCCTTATAAGAAGTACTTATAAAGGAAAAGAGTATAGTAATATAGAAGTAGATTTACTAACTAGATTTATAAAATTGCCCAAATTAGGTAAGGTAAAAATAAGAGGATATAGAGATAAAGAAAGAATAGAAGGTAAGATAATTAATGCTACTATTTCAAAAGATGCAACTAATAAGTATTATGTGAGTGTACTAGTAGAAGAAGATATTTTAATAGAAAAAGTAACACCTACAAGTATAGTAGGAATAGACTTAGGTATAAAAGATTTAGTAGTAACAAGTGATGGTATTAAATATGGTAATGATAAAGTATTAATGAAATATGAAAAGAGATTAAAAAGATTACAAAGAAAGTTATCGAGACAAGTTAAAGGTAGTAAGAACTATTTAAAGACAAAAGAAAAGATAGCGAGGATACACACTAAAATAAAGAATTATAGAAAACATTATTTAAATAATATAGCGAACGAAATAGTAGATGAACATGATATTATAGTAACAGAGAGTTTAAAAGTAGCAGATATGTTTAAAGATAAGAAAAAAGCATTTAATAAAAGTCTATCAGATGCATGTGTTAGTACATTACGTTCTCTAATAGAATGGAAATGTAAGATAAAAGGAAAGTTTTATTATAAGATAAATACCTATTATCCAAGTAGTCAGGTATGTTCAAGTTGTGGATACAAGAATAGTAAGTTAAAAGATTTAAGTATAAGAGAATATGATTGTCCAAAATGTGGAACTCATAATGATAGAGATATAAATGCAAGTTTAAACATATTATTAGAAGGATTAAAGTTACACTATAATTTAGCTAGTGTATTTTAGATAATGTTTGATATAATGAAAATGAACAAAGAAAAATAGATTATTGAGTACGGTAGTGACTATCGGAATTTAAGCCTATGGAGAATAGGGGTTACTCTATCTATGAAGTAGGAATCCTTGGAGGTAACGACAAGGACGAAATAAAATTTATTTTATTTCTTATGTTCTGTGATAGAATGGAGTTAGACAGTTATGCTGTAGACGGAGGTGGTTTAGTTGAAGGCTATGATTACGGGTGCAAGTAGTGGTATTGGTCGTGATATTGCATTAAACCTTGCTAAATTAAATTATGATTTAATACTTGTTGGTAGAAATAGGGAAGCTTTAGAAAATGTTAAGACTACTATTGATGGTAAAGTTAAAGTTAAAATAATTGTGGTTGATTTATCTAATTTACAGAAAGTTAAGGAGCTTTATGTCTTAACTAAGAATGATGATATTGATATTCTTGTTAATAATGCAGGGTTTGGAGTGTTTGGAGAGTTTTCGGAAATTGACCTTAATAGTGAACTTAATATGTTAGATGTTAATATTAGAGCACTTGATATGTTATGTAAGTTTTATTTAAAAGATATGATTAAAAAGGATAATGGTATCATTCTTAATGTATCTTCAAGTGCAGCTTTTATGGCAGGGCCTATGCTTAGTAGTTATTATGCTACTAAGAGTTATGTTTATCGTCTTAGTTTAGCGATTAATGAAGAGTTAAGAAGACGTAAAAGTAAAGTAAAAATATCTGTTTTATGTCCAGGACCAGTTGATACTAACTTTAATAATAGAGCAGGAGTAGAGTTTGGAGTTAAAGCTTTATCTAGTAAGTATGTAGCAAGGTATGCAGTAGAAAAGATGCTTAATGGAAAAACTATTATTATTCCAGGATTTAAAATGAAATTTGTTAAGTTTATAGTTAGATTTTTACCAGATAAGTTTGTTACAAGAATTAATTATAATATACAAAAGAAGAAGGTAAAGTAATATGGATGCGGTAGTTCGTGTTGAAAATTTAACACTAGGTCCTTTTAAGAAACTTAATATAGAGATACCACTTAATTCATTTACTTTTATTACTGGTTCTAATAATAGTGGAAAAAGTTTGTTACTTAAAGTAATGTCAGGAGTTATTAATACTAAAAATGTTACTTATAATAAAGAGATAATTAAAAGTGATAATGATATTGGCTTTATATTTAATCTTTCTTTTAATTTTGATAGTGTTTTAAAGACTATTAGATATCCTTTAGAATGTTTAGGTCTTTTAGATGATAAGATTAATGTTTTAGTTAAAGATATTGCTAAAGATATTAAAATAAGTCATTTACTTAATAGTAAGATTAAAGACTTAAATGAATATGATAAACTTAAAGTTATGCTTGCTACTAATGTTATTAATAATCCTAAATTATTACTTTTAGATGATCCTACTCTTTATTTATCTCCATTAGAAAAAGAAGATTTTATGGGTATATTAGAACGTTTAAGGACTAGGGGTATTACTATTATAATTTCTACTTCTAGTTTAGAGGAAGTTATTTATACTTTTAATAGTAATATTTATGTTCTTGATAAAGGTGTTATTGTAAGTAGTGGAGAAATGTTAGATGTCTTAAGTAATGATAGTCTTTTAAATAAAGTAGGTCTAGAACTTCCTTTTATGGTTGATTTATCTGTTAAGCTTGCTTATTATAATCTTGTTTCTAATATTAATATGAGTCCTTTAGGAATGGTGGAATACTTATGGAAATAAAGTTTTCTCATGTTAATAGTAAGATCTTTTCAGATTTATCTTTTGTTATACCTAAAGGAGAGATTGTTGGTATTTATGGTGATAATGGAGATAAATTGTTAAGATTAATTGCTTTAGAAGATGAAAGTAAAGGTATTATCTATTTTGATGGTAATAGAAAATTAAGACGTAATTATTATTTATTTAGAAAGACAATAGAACTTGTTGATAAGAGATTTAATAATTTATTTAATATAGATAGTGTATATTCTTATTTTGTAACTTATATTAGATATAAGAAAATGGAAGTATTAGATATAGATAAGAAAATTAAAGACTCTTTAAGAATTGTAGGATTAAAAGTAGATATTTTAGATAGACGTATTTCTACTTTGACAGGAAGTGAGTTAAAACTATTGCAGTTTGCTTTAGCATTCCTTTCAAACCCTAAAGTAATATTATTAGATGAACCTTTTAGAGGACTTGATTTAAATGCTAGAAAAAAACTTGTTAGAATTATTACTAGGTTAAAAGATAAGTTTTCTAAGACGATAGTTATTTATAGTAATAATCCTAATTATTTATATCAGTATACTAACTATTTAATAGTACTTGATAATAATAAAATATTAGTTGAAGGAAAGTGTGAGGATATTTTCTTTGATAAAAAGTATAATATTGTAAGACCAGATATTGTGTCTTTTATAATGTTAGTTAAAGATAAGAAAAATGTTAAATTACCTAGAAGGAAAAGTGTTATGGACCTTATTAAAGATATATATTGGAATGTGAAGTGATGTTATGAGATTTTTAATTAGATTTAGTTATGATGGTACTAATTTTAAAGGATATCAGAAACAAGTAGGATATAGGACTATTCAAGGAGAATTAGAGGATGCATTATATAAAATTAACAATAATAAAGATGTTAAAGTGGTAGCGGCAGGTAGGACGGATAGAGGTGTTCATGCAGTTGATCAAGTGGCACATTTAGATGTTGATGTTAATATTACTCCTTATAAATTAAAAAGAGCATTAAATAGTAATTTGAGTGATGAGATACATATAAACTCTGCTATGGAAGTTCCTGATGATTATTTTGTTAGGTATCATGTTTTAAGAAAAGAGTATCATTATTATATAAATATGGGTGAATATAATCCTATGATGAGGAATTATGTCTATCAGCATTGTTATCTTCTTAATGTTAGTAAAATGAGAAAGGCAATACACTTTTTTGAGGGTGAACATGACTTTAGAGCATTTGTAACAGAGAATAATGTTAAAGAAAATTGTGTTAGAACTATATATGAAGCATCTATTATAAGAAAAAAAGATGTTTTGGATATTAAGTTTGTTGGTAGTGGCTTTTTAAGATATCAAGTTAGAAATATGGTTGGGGCACTACTTAAAGTTGGAACTGGTAAAATAGAGCCTTATGATGTTAAGAAAATACTTGATAGTAAAGTAAGAGGTAAGAATGGAGCGACTGCTAAGGCATGTGGACTTTATCTTGTTAAAACTACTTTGGAGAGTGATTATGGTAGGAATACTTGATTCTGGAATCGGTGGTGTTACTGTTTTAAGAGAGATTTTAAAGCAAGGGATAAATGCTAAATTTATTTATTATTCTGACTCTAAACATAATCCTTATGGTGATAAGAGTGAAGAGGAAGTTTATAGTATTGTTAAAGGAGTAGTTGATTATCTTTTAAATAGAGGATGTGACATTATTGTTCTTGCTTGTAATACGGCTAGTGCAATGTGTGTTAAGAGACTAAGAAGTGAGTATCCTGATACTTTATTTATTGCTATAGAGCCTGCTTATAAAATGGTTCATGATTATAATCCTAAAGATAAAACTTTAGTTATGGCTACGGAAGGAACGTTAAACAGTGAAAAGTTTCTTGCTTTATATCATAAATATGATAATAAAAATACAATACTTCTTCCTTGTAAGAGACTTGCAGAACTAATAGAGGAAGGTAATGATGTAAAAATAGATCGATATTTAGAAGAGAATCTTAGTAAATATAAAGATATAGACAATGTTGTTTTAGGATGCACTCATTATCCTTTAATTAAAGAAAACATAAGAAAAGTTTTAGGTAATGTTAAATTTTTTGATGGTTCTGTTGGTGTTAGTAAAGAACTTGTTAGACAGTTACAATCTAGGGATATTAAGTTTTCTAGTGGAAAGTTTAGTATTGTTTTTATTGATAGTAGTGATGATGTTAGTAAGAAAAATAGATTTATGGAATTACTTTCTAGTGGAGAATAATTATATTTTTAATTATAGGACATTTGTGTTGACGAGTGTCTTATTTTAGTTTAGTCTATAGTTTGTAGGGAATGATATAAAGGAGGAGTTTTTATATGGCTAGTTTAAATAATTTACATATAGATAAGGAACAAACGATTAATGCTTGTAATGATTTACTATTTGAAGTTAGAAATTCTAAGCCTAATAAAGAATTGTTAGAAGCGTTAAAGGAAGGAGAAGATATATTGTCTAGTAAGATAGATGCTAGAAAATATGATAGTGTTAAAGAATTAATTAAGGATTTGGAGAATGACATTTGACTTGTAGATTATTTTTTGGTATAGTTTAAATAGATTTTTCTTAGAAATCTAAAAGTAGAAATATAATTATTTAAAGAGACTTAGTGGTTGGTGAGAACTAAGATAGTTATATTTTGAAGTTACATAGATGGAGAAAAAGCGTGACTTAAGCGTTAATTAGGTATAAGTGCATAGTTTCTATGAAATAAGGTGGTACCACGGGTTATCTCGTCCTTAGTTTATAGGAACTTTTTTATTTTAGGAGGGATAAAATGACATTATATGAAGAATTAAAATGGAGAGGATTAATTAAAGATGTAGCAGGTGAAGATTTAGAGAAAGTTCTTAATGGTAAACCTATTACTTTTTATTGGGGAACTGATCCTACTGCTGATAGTTTGCATTTAGGACATTATTCATCACTAGTTACTGCTAAACGTCTTGCAAGAGCAGGACATCATCCAATACTTTTAGTAGGAGGTGCGACTGGTCTTATTGGGGATCCTCGTCCTACTAGTGAAAGAGAAATAATATCTAAAGAACAACTTAATAAAAACTTAGAAGGAATAAAAAAACAAGTAAGTGATATTTTTGATGGTAAGGCTGAAGTTGTTAATAATTATGATTGGTTTAAAGGGTATGAATTTACTGACTTTTTAAGAGATGTTGGTAAATATATAAATATTAATTATATGCTTAATAAAGATATCATTAAAAGAAGATTAGAAACTGGTATTACTTTTGCAGAGTTTGCTTACACTCTAATTCAAGGTTATGACTTTTTATGGTTATATCAAAATAAAAATTGCGTGTTACAAGCGGAAGGAAGTGACCAGTGGGGTAATATTACTACAGGAATTGATTTAATTCGTAAAAAACTTGGAAAAGAAGCTTATGGATTTACAATGCCTTTAGTACTTGATAAATATGGACGTAAATTTGGTAAGAGTGAAGGTAATGCTTTGTGGTTAGATAGAAATAAAACTTCTAGTTATGAATTATATCAATATTTAATAAATGTAGATGATGAGATGGTAATTAGTTATCTTAAGATATTTACTTTTCTTAGTGTTGATGAAATTAATGAATTAGAGAAATCTAATAAAGAAAGACCAGAATTAAGAGAAGCTCATAAGGCTTTAGCAAGAGAAATTATTACTGATTTACATGGCAGTGATGCTTATAATGAGGCTTTAAATATTAGTAAGGCATTATTTAGTGGAGATATTAAAAGTCTTACTGGTAAAGAAATTGAAATGGCTTTTAAAGGACTTGATAAGATTGTTATAGATAGTGATATGAATATTATAGATTTTCTTGTTAATACAGGTATTTGTAGTAGTAAAAGAGAAGCGAGGGAGTTTGTTAATAATAATAGTATTAGTGTTAATGGAGAGAAAATTAATGATTTAGATTTTATTATTAATAAATCTATTGTTATAGATAATAAATACGTAGTAGTTAGACGTGGTAAGAAGAAATACTTTATTGCATGTTTTGGAGGTAGTAATGAAGAATAAAAAAGAAGTAAAAAAAGATAAGGTTAGAATTGCTAAATGGTTAAAGATTGTTATTATTCTATGTATTATTATTATATTTTTTGAATTAGCTTTTATTGCCATAACCTATTATAATAATGAACAGTCAGTTGTTTATACTGATACACTAAATAGTTTTAAAGAAAGTAAAGATGGTTATTTAGTTGTAGGTAATAGTGATTTTAGAAGAAGTGATTTTAATGATTATCAAGAAAAATATACGAAAGCTAAATTTGCTAAGTATGATAGTGATTTTAAAGTAGAATTTGAAAGTGCTTATACTAAAGGTTTTGCTTCATATTTTAGTGATGTTGTAGAATATGATGATGGCTATATTGCAGTTGGTGGTGCACAGTATGATAAACAACAGATTGAAGATAATGCTACTGATGGATTAATAGTTTTATATGATAAAGAAGGTAAGCAGGTAGATACTAAAACTGTTCAGATAGCAGGGGATACAACTTTTAATAAAGTATTACTTGTTGATGATGGCTTTATTGTAATTGGTCAAAGTATTTTACAGAATATGGTTATTGGTTATAATCCAGAAGGTGGAGCATTAATGATTAAATATGACTTTGATTTAAATGAAGTATGGAGAGCTAATTATGGTGGCAGTAAATCAGGTAATTTTAATGATGCTGTTATAGTAGATGATAATATTTATTTAGTTGGTAAAGATGCTACTCGTTATGGTTTTATTGCTAAATATACTTTAGATGGAAAAAGAGTTTTTGCTAAGAGTTATGAAAATACAGATACTATTGGGTTTAGTTCTATTGTGATGGATGGTGATTACTTCTTTGTAGCAGGATCAAAGACTATTAATCCAGATGCTGAAGATAAAGATAAAGTTACTGAAGCTTTAATTGTTAAATATGATAAAGATGGTAATGTAGTGGATGATGTTACTTTTGGTAAAAATGATAATGCTAGATTTAATAAAATAGTTAAAGATGGTAAGAATCTTGTAGTAGTAGGACATACTTATAAGAAAGATGAAGAAAAGTCTACTGATACTTATAATTATTTAGATTATAGAGGTATTATTGTTAAATATAATAGTAATTTAAAAGAAGCTGCTAATAATAATGAAAATGGTGAAGGAATAGATTATTTTAGTGATGTTATAGTTACTGATGATGGTTATTTAGTAGGAGGAGCATCTTCATCAAAAGAACTTGGTAGTAATAATAAAGATTATCGTACTTATTTCTTAAAATATAATAAAGATTTGGAAAGACAATGGTATAAGTAATGATTTATTTAGTTAAGAGTTTTAAAGAAGATAAAGACACTACTTGTAATAATAATCCTCCTTTATCAGAAGAAGGAGTAGAGTTTGGTAAAAGACTAAAGTTAAGGAATAATGCAATAGTCTTTGATGTGTGTTATACATCTTTTAAGTTAAAAGACTTTGGAAGTGCTCTTATTATTGTCGGGGATAAGTTAATAGTAGAGAGAACTCATAGTTTAGATAATGCTAAAAAGGAAGAGATAATTAAGTTTATTAAATCTCTTCCAATAGATGCATCTATTTTAATAGTTGCTAGTGATGAAGTTATTTCTATAATTAAAGATAATTTTGATTGTATAATGTTAAAGTAAAAATAGGAGAGTCCTCCTATTTTTTATCTATAAGGAAAGTGTGTTTTTTGATATAAATCGAATTTATGTATTGACGAACGTACATTTTATATAGTACACTTAAGTTACAAGGAAGAGGGTTCGTATTATGGGAATATATAGAGCATATAAATTTAGATTATATCCGAATGAAGAACAAAGAATATTAATACATAAGACCTTTGGATGTAGTAGATTTGTTTATAACTATTATTTAAATTATCAAAAAGAGAATGGCGTACAGAAATCATTTGATTTATGTAAAGATTTAAAAGAATTAGAAAACAACTACGAATACCTTAAAGAAGTAGATTCATGTGCTTTAAGATGCTCTATATTTGATTTAGAAGATGGCTTTAATAACTTTTTTGCTAAAAGAAGTGGATATCCAAGGTTTAAGAGTAAGTTTGCAAGACAGTCTTATAGAACTAGCCTTATAAGAAGTACTTATAAAGGTAAAGAGTATAGTAATATAGAAGTAGATTTACTAACTAAATTTATAAAATTACCTAAATTAGGAAAGATAAAAATAAGAGGATATAGAGATAAAGAAAGAATAGAAGGCAAGATAGTAAATGCTACTATATCAAGAGATGCTACCAATAAATACTATGTAAGTGTATTGGTAGAAGAAGAGTTGTTAGTAGAAAAAGTAACACCTACAAGTATAGTAGGAATAGACTTAGGTATAAAAGATTTAGTAGTAACAAGTGATGGTATTAAATATGGTAATGATAAAGTATTGATGAAGTATGAAAAGAGATTAAAAAGATTACAAAGAAAGTTATCAAGACAAGTTAAAGGTAGTAAGAATTATTTAAAGACAAAAGAAAAAATAGCAAGAATCCATGCTAAGATAAAGAATTATAGAAAACATTATTTAAATGATATTGCAAATGAAATAGTTGATGAACATGATATTATAGTAACAGAAGATTTGAAAGTAAAAGATATGTTTAAAGATAAGAAAAAAGCATTTAATAAAAGTCTATCAGATGCATGTGTTAGTACATTACGTTCTCTAATAGAATGGAAATGTAAGATAAAAGGAAAGTATTATTATAAAATAAATACCTATTATCCAAGTAGTCAGATATGTAGTCATTGTGGATACAAGAATAGTAAGTTAAAAGATTTAAGTATAAGAGAATATGATTGTCCAAAATGTGGAGTAAATAATGATAGAGATATAAATGCAAGTTTAAACATATTATTTGAAGGATTAAAGTTACACTATAATTTAGTTAGTTTAGTATAGATAATGTTTTAGATAAATAACAATTTAATATAAAAATAAATTAGTACGGTAGCGACTATCGGAATTTAAGCCTATGGAGAATAAGGGATACCTTATCTATGAAGTAGGAATCCTTGGAGGTAACGACAAGGGCGAAATAAAATTTATTTTATTTCTTATGTTCTAAACTTGTTAGTGAAACATCGTCTAAATCTAGTGATTGATTACCATTAGCTTCAACACTGAATTCTATTTTTATTGCAGTAGTTCCAACTGGGGCTTTTGTAGTAATTAGTTTGTAATATGCAAAATCACGGTTACTATTAGTAATATCTTGACTTCTTACCATAAGATTACCACCAAGAACATCTCCAGAATTAGTTATAAATATATCATTAGCATTTAGTGATACTTGATCTCCTTCTCCTCTTGCAAAGAAACTTAATTCATAAAAGCAGCCTGCTTCTATATGGTTTATTACTTGTGATATAGTTGTATCATCAGTTATATTAACAGACCAATTTCCTGAGTGGACTCTTCCTTGACTATTTTCTGATGTTACATTGTCTGGATTAGAGAATAACCAGCCAGTTGGTTTATCATCAATAACGATTTCCATTCCACCATTTAGTACTAATTCACCTCTAGAAACACATGAACAAGTACAATTTTCGGTAGGTCCTGTAGGCCCTGTCATTCCTGTTGCTCCAGTAGGTCCTGTGGGTCCAGTTGATCCATTGCAATCTTTAACTAAGCATTTAACTACTTCGCAAAGACAACTATCTTTGTTATCTTTATTTTTTCCGTTCTTATAAAATGTCATATTCACCTTCTCATTATATAGTATGTATTATTAAAAATGTTAAATAATTAATGTGCTTAGTATTATAATTCTACTAAAAAAATCAAGGATTCGATCCTTGACTCTTTCATTTTTTATTTGTTATAGAATTCAACGATTAGTGACTCATTGATATCCATGTTAAGTTCATTTCTTTCAGGATATCTTACATAAGTACCTTCTTTTTTGTTTTCATCGAAAGTTACATAGCTGGCACGTTTATTAACTTTTTCTAAAGCTTCATTAGCAGCTTTATGATCTTTTGAGTTTTCTTTTAATGCTATAACACTTCCTGGTTTAACTCTGTATGATGGAATATCTACTTTTTTACCATTTACAGTAATATGTCCATGATTTACAAGTTGTCTTGCACCACGACGAGTAGTTGCAAACCCCATACG
Organism: uncultured Bacilli bacterium; assembly: GCA_944331955.1. Lineage (GTDB taxonomy): Bacteria > Bacillota_I > Bacilli_A > RF39 > UBA660 > Onthousia. The sequence continues at coordinate 49,379 of CALVIY010000004.1, read as the reverse complement.
ATATACTAAGTTATCTAAACGAGACTCTAATAAAATTAAGAAGTTTGTACCATGTACACCTGGCATTTTAGCAGCTTCATCAAAAGTCTTTCTAAATTGCTTTTCATTAACTTCATACATAAAACGTAATTTTTGTTTTTCTTTTAATTGTGTTCCATAATCACTTGGTTTACCATGTCTTGCATTTCCATGTTGTCCTGGTCCATAAGGTCTTTTAGCAAGTTCTTTTCCAGTTTCACTTAAAGAAAAACCAACACGTCTTGATCTTTTGTAACTAGGTCCTGTATATCTTGCCATAATTTTCTCCTTTCTTTATATTTTGCATTTTCTTGATTCTTGCTTTCACCATTTATTCAGGGAGTAATTTTTTCGCTTTACAGCACAAAAGCTACTCAGTAGAAAACACACATTGAATAAAGTAAAGCATTGCTGTTTCAAGTAAATATGCTCTAATATCATATTATGAAAATTTATTTTTGTCAAGTTTTAGTAGCATAAAATGTTAGTTTATGTTATGATGTTATAGTAGAGGTGATAGTAATGGGACATACGCTTTTGTACATAATATGTGTTGTTATTGTAGTATTAATTCTTGTTATTGCTATTATCACTATTTTAAAAAGAAGACAAAAGAGGTATTACCAAGATATATATGATAATTTAGAACGTGAAAAAAACTTAATTGGTAGTACTCCTGTTTTGTTAGAACTTTCTAAGTTAGAGCCTATTATTAAAAATGAAAAAATGGAAGAGAAGTATCAGAAATGGGAAGATAGATTTGATACTATTAAAAATGTAGAGCTTCCTAAGATAGATGATATGTTAATTGAATTAGATACTCTTTTAGATAAAAAAGAATATAAGACTGCTAAATTTAGAATTGCTAAAGTAGAGATAGAAGTTTATAAAGTAAGAGAACAGGCAGATGATTTATTAGATCAGATAAAAGAGATTACTTTATCGGAAGAGAAGTATCGTAGTATTATTAGTAAACTTAAGACTAAGTATAGAGCTTTAAATAAAGAATATAATGAACATAAAAATCTTTATGAAGAGATGGCTGAAGCGATAGAGTTACAACTTGAAAATATTGAGAAAAGATTCTTAGAATTTGAGAAAGCAATGGATGATAATATGTATAGTGATGTAGTACATATTGTTAAAGCTTTGGATACGATGATAGATCATATGGAAATAGTAGTATCAGAAGTTCCTGATTTAATGCTTATGTGTAAACAGTTAATTCCTAAACGTATTAAAGAAATTTCTGATATATCTAAAGATATGACAGAAAAGGGTTATCCTATTGAATATTTAAATCTTGATTATAATTTAGAGGAGTCAAGAAAAAATGTAGGAACAATATTAGATAGAATTAAAGTGTTAAATCTTGAAGATTGTATGTTTGAACTTAAGACTATTCTTGATTATTTGGATAGTATCTTTGTTGATTTTGAGAAAGAAAGACTTTCTCGTAAAGTATATGAAGAGGGTATTAAAGATTTTGCTAAAAAGTTAAAGAAAACTAATAGTGTTGTTACTGATATATATGATCAACTTGATGATATTAAGAATATGTATGATCTTAATGAAGAAGATGTTAATATTATTAATGAAGTAAATAAAGACTTAACGTCTATTAAAGATGAATATAAGAACTTAGTTGATAGAGTTAAAAATAAAGCGACACCTTTTTCTTTAGTTACTAAAGAAGTAGATGAATTATCATTAAAACTTAAACAAACAGAATCAACTTTAGATGTTGCACTTAAATCATTAGGTAATATGTATGAAGATGAACAAAGAGCTAGAGAACAGCTTAATGAGATTGATAAACTATTAAAAGAATGTAAAGAGAAGATGAGAAGCTTTAAACTTCCTATAATTAGTGATAACTATTTTGTAGAACTTAATGAAGCGAATGAAGCGATAGAAGAAGTTGTTAAAGAATTATCTCGTAAGCCTATAGTTATTAAAACTTTAAATACAAGAGTTGATACGGCTAGAGACTTGGTTTTAAAACTTTATAATACTACTCTTAATATGATTAATAAAGCGAAAATGACAGAAGCATTAATTGTTTATGGTAATAGATATAGATTTTTACATGAAGATATTAATAATGGCCTTGATAGAGCTAGTTCCCTTTTCTATAAAGGTAGTTATGAAAGTGCTATGAAGTTATGTCTTGATACTATTAAATTAGTTGATGATTCTATAGAAGGAAAAGTTAAAGCTTATGAAAATAAGATTTAATGAAGCTGGTAAGGGAACATATGAATTTTTAACAGTTGTGGTTACTTGCTTAATACTTAGTGCAATACTTTTATTTATTGTTATTAATAATACTCAAAAACAGAAGTATCAAGTATTTAGATATAATGCTAAGACTGTTGGTATTAATGCTGTTAATTATAATAATGAGACTAGTGAGGATATCGTTTATTTATATGAATTAATAGATAGTAATTTAGTTACAAAAATTAAAAATAATTTTTCTGGTGAAGATTATTGTGATGCTTATGAGTCTAAAGTAGTATTTTCTGATGATACAAAGAAAGTTACTTTAAGATGTGGAGAGTATTTAATCTATAATCAAGATGTTACTGATAAAAATTATGATATCTATAAAGTTAGTGATTGGTCTTCTGATAATATTAATGGTGATAACGTTGATAAAGTAAAAGTATATGGACTCTTTAAGAATGGAAAGAATTTACTTAATGGTTATTATGAAGAAGATTTATTTATTAAGTTAGTTTCTGATAATTATGGAAGTAAATATAATAGTCTTAAGAAAATTAAAGATAAATATAAAGTAGATGAGAAAATTCTTTATAGGAAAAGGACATTAGTTGATTAAATTAATGTTCTTTTCTTTAAAAATATGGTACAATTATAATGGAGTAAGTATGAGGAGGTATATTAAATGAGTAAAAATAACGAAAAAGATTTTTTTGATAGTCCTAGTATGATTACCTATATTTTAATTGGACTTTTAGTAGTTCTTATTATTTTATCTCAGTCTTTTGCTATTCAAAGTCATATGGAGGCTGGAGATATATTTAGATCTATTATTAATCATAATAGTATTTATTTAGTTAGTTTAATTTATTTTATTTTAATTAGAGTAAAGTTTGGTAAGAAATATTTTGATTACTTAAATGTTATAATGTTTATATTTTATTTACTTACTACTTTTGCTAGTTTATTTACAATCTTTCAATCTTTTGGATTTGATTCTATTTTAAATTTAGCTTTTAATGTATTAATTACTCTTTATTTTGGTTATTCTTTCTTTACTAGTACTGTTATTGGTAGAGATTTGAAATTATCTGATAGCCCTTTAGCAGAGATTAATAATGGACAGTATTATTATTTACTAGTTGGTATTATTGCAATTAGTTTGATTGTATCATTAGTATCTGTTAATGCTTTTGAAGATGTTGTTGTTTATTTATTAGAGGCAATTTATGAGTTTATGTTTGTAAGATATATTTATTTATATAAAGAGTATGTGGAAAGAAAAGAGTTTGATAAATTATCTAAAGAAAAAGAGAAGAAGGAAGATACTTTAGAAAAAGTGGAAGTTAAGAAAGAGGAAGAACCTAAAGTAGAAAAGAAGCGTGGTAGATCTAAGAAGAGTAAAGATGAGGAGGGACTTAAATGAAAGATTTATTTGATGAAATAGATGAAGAACGAGAGGATTTACCTAAGTTAAAAAAGATAAGTAATGAAGTCCAAAAGAAAAGATATTATAATTTTTATCAACAGTTGGCAGTATGTTTGTTTATATTCTTATTTATTGCTGGTGTAATTTTAGGTAACTTATTTCCAGCTTGTAGTGAAACATCAGAGCTTTTTGCAACTTGTACTAAGACAGAATATAATTTAACTTTAACTATATTGTTTTGGTTAGGTAGTTTTATATTCTGTAGTATGATTTATGGACTTGGAGAAGTTATTAGATTACTTAATGTGATTGCAGATAAAGTTGATAAAACAGGTAGAAAGTAGAGGTTAGATGGTTATTATGGCTAATAAAAATAATATTAATAATTTAAATATTAAAAAAGAAACGATTAGAAAGGCTAGAAGAAAGAGACTTGCTTTAAAAAGAAGAATTATTAAACTTGGTCTTGCTATATTTGTAAGTGGTGCTTTTATTTCTGCTATATCTAATAAATTTGAAGATGGAAAAATAAAAGGTGAAGTTATTGATTCTAAAAATAATGATATTCCTGAAGGAGTATATATTGTTGAAACTGATACAGATGCTTTATCATCTTTAAATGTTGTTTTAGTTAATGATGGTATTGATGAAGAACAAATTAAAGGTGCAGAGTCATCTTTGAAATTGACAGGACTTGATGTTGAAGTAAGAGATATAGATGAGTTAAATAAAGATGGTACTGAGTGTTTTATTGCTTTAACTAATTATGGAGGAGAAGATTATAAGGTAATTGCTAATAATAAAGATGGTAATAATAATGCTGATTTACTTGCTATTGGTATGAAAGAAGCATTTGGTTGTTCTATTCAAAAAGGTGTTCATGATAAATTAGGTCTTGTTCCTTCTGATATTGAGAAGGCAGTTGGTACTCAGTTAATGCCTAATGTTACTATTGCAGTACCTGAGGGTAAAGATTTAGAAGATTATTTTGAAGATCCTGAAAAGTATGATACTGATTTTAGTAAACCATTTACTGATAGTATTTTAGAGGGATTAGCTCGTTACTCAGAATCTTTAAATTATGTTGATTTATATGGAGGAGAATTTTTATTAAGACCTAATCCTTTTGATAATGAAGAAGTTTATAGACATTGTTTTGATCCTGATGTTCTTAGTAGAAATGAGTTAGAAAGTCCAACTGATTTTAATGAAGACAGTGTTTTATTAAATTCAGGACTTCCAGAGTGTTTTGATAAATCTACTAATATAAATGTTAGAAAGGCAGATACTGCAGTTAAAGGTAGTCATTTATAAGAATTATATCAATGTATAAGAAAAGATCTACTTAGTTTTGTAGATCTTTTTCTTGGCCTTGACCTGTTATTTCGTTTATAGATTGATTATCATCTTTTTCGTCATTATTTGTTTCGTTGTTATCAGTATCACTACTATTTGTATTTCTTGCAACTGTAATAGTTATAATTTCTGTATTTTCTATTTTTTTTCCAGCTCTTATACTTTGTTTTATAACTGTATTATTTTCTTCGTCAGTAGTTTCTTCATATTCTATTCTATAAGAGATGTTATTTTTATTTAAAGTACTTGTCGCTTCTTCAATACTCATACCAGTAACGTTTGGAATAGTGACGTGATTATCTAGAACACCTACTGTTAGAGTAATAACAGCATTTTCATGAGTTTTAGAACCCGCTTTCTTACTTTGCTTTATAACAATACCTACTTCATCTTGATTGGTAGTTTCTTGTTCTTTCATTTCATAACTTAAATTTGCTGTATTAAGTAAAGCTGTAGCTTCTTCATAAGAATATCCTATAACATTAGGTACTTCTATATTGTTTTCTAGATAGTAATTATATCCTAATATACTTGCTATTATTAATAGCCCTATAGATAAAAGAATAAAGAATAGTAAAAGTACTTTTGTAAAGACACTAGATTTTGGTTTATCATTATATTGTTTATTTTTAGGTGCTTTTACTTTCTCTTTTTTTACTTTTATTTTGTTTTTAGTTTTAGTTTTATTCTTTACTTTATTTTTCTTCTTTTTATCTTTGTTATTACTTTTATTTTGGTTGTTATTTTGTTCTTCTAGGAAATAATAACCACAGTTTTTACAGAACTTAGCATCGTCTTCGTTTTCTGTTTTACAATTTGGACATATAATCATAATATCACCTCAAGATTATTATAACTCTATTAAGTGTTTCTTTCAAATTAATGGTGGTTATAGTTTGACAAGTATATATCTATATGATATTATTATTTCACTTGAAAGGAAGAGTGATTAGTATGAGATGTTTAATAACTAATGTAAATGAAAAAAGAATATTACATATTTTTTACAGTAGTGTTTTAAAAGACGTCTCATACTTTTAGTGCTTTTAATGTGATTTTGATGGAAACTACTGTAAAGTAGTTTTTTTGTTGGAGGCGTATTTATATGAAAAAATTGAAGCATTTTAAAATATTTTGGAATTATATTAAAGATGATAAACTTAAACTTGTTCTTTATATTATCTTAGTTGCACTGTCTTATTTACCTGCATTAATATCTGTATATTTTTGGGGTGTTGCAGTTGAAGCATTGACTGCTAAAGATATGAATTCATTTGTCTTTTATCTTGCAATGTATGAAGGTATTTACATTATCTTCTACACTTTTTTACAGATACCAAGAGATGCTTTATATACATATTTTGAGATTAAGTTTACAAAAAATGTAAGTAAAGACCTATATAAAAAGATAGATAAGTTACCTGCTATTGCTTTTGAAGAGATAGGAGTAGGTGAGTTTATTAACCGTTTATATACTGATCCTGATAGAGTAATGGAATTATTATCTAAGATGGTTAGACTTATTTGTAAAGCAGTTGTTGTAATTATTGTAATTGTTATTGCGATTAGAATATCTCTTATCTTATTTATAGAAATTATGTTACTTGCTGTTATTATGGGATTTATTTCGATGAAGTTTTTTCCTAGGATTAAGAAAAGTCAAGAGAATATTAAAAAAGAAAGTGATTCTTATGTAAAAGTAGCGACAGAAAATATTACAGGGATTAGAGAGATTAAGTCACTTGGTATTACTAGAATAATAGAGGGTAATATTTCTAAAGTTATAGATAAACTTTATTATCATACTGCAAAGGTTAGAAAATATGAAAGATGGTATTATGGCTTTAATAACTTAGCTTATTTCTTAATTCAGTTTTTAATTCTTTTTACAACTGGTAAGTGTTACTTAGATGGTGTTATTAGTCTTTCTGTTTTCTTAATGATGGAGTCTTATATATGGAGAATTGATGAAGTAGTTGAGAGTATTAGTGACTTTGGAGTTAGTTTTAATAAAGTAACTGTTTCTTTAAAAAGAATAGGGGAATTATTAAATAATGATTTATATAAAGATGAAGTATATGGTTCTAAAGAGTTAGATAATACTAAAGGTGTTATTAAATTTAATAATGTTAAGTTTAAATATAAAGAAGATGAAGATTATACTTTAAATGGTCTTAATTTAGAGATTGTTCCTAATAAAAAGATTGCTATTGTAGGACGTAGTGGTAATGGTAAGAGTACAATATTTAATTTGTTACTTAGATATTTTGATGCGAGTATTGGTTCTATTACTATAGATGGTATTAATATTAAAGATTTAACTGAAGAGTCTTTAAGAGGTAATATTTCTATTATTAGACAAAGTCCTTTTCTATTTAACTTATCTATACTTGATAATTTTAGATTAGTTAAGGAAGATGTTAGTTTAGAGGAAGTGAGAGAGTATTGTAAAAGAGCTTATATAGATGATTATATTATGAGTTTACCTAAAGGATATGATACTGTAATTGGAGAAGGTGGTATTAACTTATCTGGGGGACAAAAACAAAGACTTGCTATTGCTAGAACACTTCTTTTAAATACTAAGATAATCCTTTTTGATGAAGCGACTAGTGCACTTGACAATGAGTCTCAAGAATATATTAAGAAGACTATTGATGATTTAGTAAAAGATCATACCGTGATCATAGTTGCTCATAGATTATCTACTATTGTAGATGCTGATACTATTCATATAATAGAAAAAGGTAAATTAGTTGGTAGTGGTACTCATAAAGAGTTGTTAGAAAGTTGTAAGCAATATCAAAATTTATATACTGCAGAATCAGAAAATTAAAAAGAGGTTAGCATAGTTTTCCTCTTTTTAATTATAGTTTGTTATGTAATTTTAATATCTCTATTAGCATTTTATCACGATATTCGGCAAGTGAGTCATCATCATTACCTATTTCTTTAGGTCTATTTTTTAAGGCTTCTTCTACACCTTTTCTTGCTATTTCTGGAAAATCTTCAGGAAAGTCTTTAAAGTCTGCCATATCGTGTAACCATAAACTAATAGATGGGTTTAAGTGTTTCATAAGACCATCTATATGACCTTTACCACCACCTAATTCAAAGACTAGACTAGGTCCCATAATAGCCCATCTTAATCCTGGACCATAAGTAACGGCTTTATCAGCATCTTCTATAGTACATACACCATTCATTACAAGACTACATACTTCTCTATAAACAGCCATTTGAATACGATTACAGATAAATCCTAAGGCTTCTTTTTGTAATACTACAGGTTCTTTACCAATTAATTGATAGAAGTCTTTAGCAGTGTTTATGACTTCATCAGTTGTATAATCTCCTTTAGTAAGTTCTACTAATGGTATTAAATGTGGTGGATTATAAGGATGTGCTCCTATAAATCTTTCTTTGTGTTTAGCCTCTTTTGCTATTTCTGTAATTAGTAGTCCTGATGTAGATGATGCGATGATTGTATCTTCTTTAGTATATTTTTCCATTTCTTCAACCATTTTTCTTTTAATATCATAACTTTCAGGACCAGATTCAGTAATAAATTCTACATCTTTAACTGCTTCTTCCATTGAAGTAGTATAATTAATCCTACTTTCAATTTCTTTAATTTCTTCTTCTGTTACAACATTATTTTTCTTTAAATTAAGTAGACTTTCGTGTATTCTTTCTTTGGCAAGATTTAAAGTTTCATCAGTTATATCATAAACATTTACTGATAATTTCTTTAGAGAATAATATAAAGCCCAACTATAACCAATTACACCTGCACCAACACAGGCAACTTTCTTAATATCTTTTGCTTCCATATTCTACCTCCACTTTAATTGTAGTTTTTTGACAATGGAAATGCAAGTTAGTTGACATTATTTTGTGTTAAGTTTTGTATATTTTACTGATGGATATGGTATAATTTGTATTGGAATAGGGAAATTTATATGGGTGAAAAAGTGAAAAATGATGTAAGAGTTAAATATAATCATTTAGTTAATAATAAGATTTATACTTTTATGGCAGTAGATGATAGTGTTGATAGAATAGTAATTTATTGTCATGGGTTAGGTGCTAATAAAATATGGGCAACAAGATTTTATGATTACTTATTAACGAATAAAATTGGTATTATTTCTTTTGATTTTCCTGGACATGGAGAAGATAAAACAGATTTTTTATATTTTAATTTAAGCTTGTGTATAAGTTATTTGGAAGAAATGATTGATTATGTAAAGATAAAATACAATGTACCAATATATTTATTTGGTAGTAGTTTTGGGGGATTTGTAATTCTAAATAAGTTAATTAAAACTGATATAAATATAAAAAAACAATGTTAATGTGTCCTGCTATTAATTTTTGTGAGATTATAGAACGTAAACTGGGAATATCACTTGATTATTTTAATACTAGTGAATTTATACCTTTGTATAATAATATTAAAATATATAAAGATGCTTATCTTGAATTTAAAAATGGCAATAATGCTGTTAAAAATTATGAGTTTCAAAATGTTTCAATAATTCAAGGAACGCTAGATAGGACTGTACTCTATGATGATATTAGTAAATTTTGTAAAAAAAATAATTTAAAGTTAACAACTATTGAGGGTGGGAAACATGAATTATATGGTTATGATGAAGAGATTATTAACTTTATGTTGGAGAATATTGATTAATTGTGAGGTGGTATAATGAATTATCAAAAAATGGAGTTGGGCAAAAAGATGGATGATGCTTTTCAGTACGTTGCTTATAATTTAAGGGAAACAGGACATAATACAAAACCAGTATTGTTTCATAGCTTTAAAGTAGCATACCAGCTTTACAAATATAATTATAGTGAAGAAGTAGTGATATCTGCTATACTTCATGATTTAATTGAAGATACAAATGTAAAAAAGGAAGATATTGCTAACAAATTTGGAGATGTTATTGCTAATATAGTTAGTGCAGTTAGCTTTGATCCTAATATTAAAGATGAAGTTGAAAGAACAAGAGTAATGTTTCGGAAATGTTTGGATTGTGGTGCTTCAGCAGTTATTGTTAAGTGTTCAGATTTACTTGATAATATAGATTATGTAATGTTTGTTGAAGATAAAGAAAAGCGTAATTTATTATTATCAAAATATAAATTATTTTTAACAATGAGTAGGTCTATGATCGGGAATACAAAAATATATATGGATTTATTAAATAAAGTTGAGATGTATTAAAAAACGACTTTTACCTTAATAAGTAAAAGTCGGTATTTTCTTATGGCAGGGGCGGAGAGAATCGAACTCCCATCAAAAGTTTTGGAGACTCCTATGCTACCATTATACCACGCCCCTATGGGTTCTTTTTTAGAACACATTAATTATAGCATAGTTTACTACGATTTGACAATAGATTTTTAATAGTTGAGTGTGATGCTAATTGGTACTGGTAAATCCTTTAGGTTTCTATTAGTTAGTACCGTATAAGTTTTTCTATTTTTGTTTTTTATAATTGGGTATTATAAGGTTTTTCTTTGGCATAAAATAATATGTTTCTTGATTTTAATAAATTACTTTGTTCGTCTCTTGTTTTGTAAAATTAAAAGTCTTCAGTCCACGCGGGATACTGAAGATCACTTACAATTTAATATTATACATAAATTGAAGTGATTGTCAATATCCCCCAAATTTTTTGTTTCCTATTAACTATATATTAGAAGATAATAAAAATAATGTTACTATAAAATAAGGATATTTTTAATAAAGAGGTGGACATACACTAGGATCAGGGGCATAGAAACAATGATTTTTAAATCTTCCTGCTAGGGCTTGATCATACCAGGTACTAATACAATTGCTATTTCTTCCTGGTGCATAGAACCATAATGCATTGGTAGCAGGATAGTAATATTCTCCTTTTAAAGTTCTTTCTGCTAGTTCTCTTTCTTTGATAGTAGAACCTGATGTGAATTGAGGACTGTTTATACCAGCGAAACCTCCAGGTCTTTGTGAGTTAGTACCTATAAAAAATTAATTGTTATGTTTTTGTTATTATCTATTGTTATATTATCAATAATGCTTCGCCATAATCTTTGCTTTTCTACATCTGTTAAAGTGTCATAAATGGTTAAGAAATCCATTTTTAGAAATTTTTGAAGATTATCTATGTTAATATTTTGTTCTTCTTTGGTCGCTTGTTCTTCTTTCTTTAACTCTTCTTTTAAATAATTGTAGTCCTGATTATATTTATCTTTGTCTATTAAATCATTAAGATATAAATCTACAAGTTTATTCATTTTGTTTTTTATTTCTGCTGCTTTATTTTTACTAGTTATTTTCTTCTTTTTTTGTGCCTTTAAGATATTATTTTCTGCTATTTTTAAAATATTTGCTTTTAAATAGTCTTCAATATATTTTTCGGTTAATGAAGTGGTATTAACACAGACTTTATCTACATAATGATGTTTACACTTATATATTTTTGTAAAGTCATATCTAGCCCCTCTAGTTCCTCCTGCCATTTTAAAACCACATTCTTTACATATTATTAATCCGCTAAAGATATAAACCCTTTTTGTCTTATAATTAGTTGTTTTTATATTCCTTTTTAATTCTTTCTGCACTTTATAAAATTTATCTTCATCTATTATTGCAGGACAAAAGTCTTCTAATACTTCTTTATTTTTAGTTGTTATAAATTTTCCTATATATTTACTATCAGTAAGATAATTTCTTACAGTACCTAAACTTTTATTTGCTACATTATTTTTAAACCATGTATAGCTTTTAACTAAGCTAGATGTTTTTAAATAGTAATCGTACAATTCATTTAGTTGTTCTGCTTCTTTAAGATTTACTACTAAATGTTTTCCTTCATCTATATCATATCCAAAGATTTTTTGTCCACTGCATACAGTTTTAGCAACTTTATATTTGTAGTTATTAACTCTGTTTATACGTTCAGAGTCCTTATTTCTTTCGTGTTCTGCTAGATTTACTTTGAGGTTGAATATAAATCTACCATCAGCAGTAGAAGTATCTATATCGTCCTCATCTATAGCTTTAAATGAAGTATTATGTTTATCTAATTCTACTAGTAAGTTGTTAGCATCTCTTACATTTCTTGAGAATCTATCTAATTTTGTAAAAATAATTAAGTCTATATTGTCAAGGTCTTTAAGCAGTCTTACAAATTCTTTCCTTTTTGATATTGTTCCTGCTGATACACCTTCATCTATGTAATAGTCATATATTTTATATTTATTTCTTTTACAATATTCTGTTAAACTGTTTTTTTGATCGTCAACTGATATTCCAAACTTCTTTTGTTCTTCAGTTGATACACGACAATATATTGCTACATTTTTAATCATTATAGCACTTCCTTTCTTTAATTTTATTGATAAGAAAAGATTTTAATGCTATAATTAAATAGCAGAAAAAAATTTCTTATCGTAGTGGGTATTGAAATGTTTTCTGTTTTGATCTCGTATGCCAGTACGAGGTCTTTTTTTAATTTAAATTATCAATAGCATATTGTGCTTCTTCAGCAGTAAATTGTTCTCCATATTCTGAAACTAATTGATCATATATTGCATTTTTGGACATACTCATTGTATCTTGATAATCTTTAGCTTTAGCAAGTGCATTAGCATTCCAGTCGGCTTGAACATTATCTATTGCATATTGGGCTGCATCTGCTTCAAATTGTCCTCCATATTCAGAAGTTAGTTGATCATATATTCCTTGTTTAGACATGTGCATAACATTAGCATAGGTATCAGCTTGATTTAAAGCATTTCTATATTCAGTTGGTATAGTTTCTTCAACAGTTTGAGTATCTTCATTTTCTTCTATTGTTTCTGTCACTTCATTCGTTTGTTGTTCTTCTTGGTTATTGTTATCGTTACTATCATCTGAAAGATTACTATTGTTTCCACCAGCTAATCCTCCAATTATACAAATAACTAGTATTATAATAACTACAATTGCCCATTTAGGCATTTTCTTTTTTTCTACTTCCATGATTTACACCTCCTTTACTGCGATAAAATTTATATTAAAAGCACCTATACTAGCATACTTTTAAACGTGTTTAATATTATTTAAAAGAAAGTCTATATATTTATCTGCTTCATCTTCATATTTATCTTTTTTATAATATATTTCTTTATCTATTTGATATAAATGATTTAACTCTATATGTGCTAGTTCGTGTATTATAGTTTTTTTCTTTTTATAATAAGATAAACTTTCGTTTATATAAATATTGTTAATACCTTTGTAAGGAAACACACAACCATTTATATGTTTTGGTAATCTTATATAAGTAATATTAGCATTATAATAATTTAATAATTCTTTTTGTGTTATTTCTCCACTTAATAAATTATGTAAATTCATTGTTTCATTTCCCCTTTTTATTAAGTACCTATACTAGCATACTTTTAATTGCATATATCATAATCATTAATAAAACGTTTGCAAGTATATTCATCATACCAGTCTATAACTTTGCCAGTTTTAGAATTTGAGTCTAATCTTGCAGTTGGTTGCTTATTTATTTTTTTTACTAATAAATCATAATCAATATTTTTATATAAGTTATTATTTTTTATATATTTTTCGGCTTCAACAAAATTATCATCAATTAGCAAGTTAATTGTATTATTTAGTTTATTATTACTATTAAATTGGAAGACTACGATTACAGATAAAACTAAAATAATAATTATTAATAGTACAATTAGTAAAGTTGTTTTTTTCATTATTCGTCTCCTAACTGTTTATCAATTTCTCTTTTCCTTTTTTCTATTATAAATTTCATATATTCTTTATCTTCATCAGTTAATATATCTTTATTTTTATCAAAAAGCAGTTCTAATTCGTCAAAACTATTTTTTGAATTAGTAATATCTTTTCCTGTTAAATCAGAAATTGAAATGTTAAAGAAATTGGCAACATCATAAGCATTGTCAACAGTTACTCCCATATCTCCATTTTCCCAACGAGATATAGTTGACTGATTTACATTTAATTTTTTTGATAATTCTGCTCTTGACAGACCTTTTTGTTTTCTTAAATATTCTAGATTTTTAGAAAAGAAGTTCATGATTCTCCTCCTTTCATAAAATCATAATACAACTTTTTTTGCGATTTCGCAATATTTTTGTTGACATTTGCGAAAAAGCATAGTAAACTCTAATTGTAAGGAGGTAGAAAATGAAAGCAGATTTTTTAAAAATAGTAGGTTCAGAATTAAAAATAGTTAGAATCGAGAATGGTGATTCACAAGAAGAACTTGCTATAAAAACTGGTGTTGCAACAAGTACTATTAGTAAGTATGAGATAGGATTAAAAGATATGAATTTATCCAAAATAGAGCAATTATTAAAGCCATATAATATAGATTTGTTTATTTTTTTTAATCGAGTTCTTGCGAAAACGCAAAGAAAAGAGCCATAAAAGTTTTATGTCGATATGAAAAATGAAATTAATATCCACTACGTACTTATAAAAAATAAGTCGAATAAAATTTAATAGGAGGTATAAATATGAATTTACCTAGCGACTTAGAATTAAGACTCTGGCAAGTCTTAGCAGAAATATTAACTGATAAATATGGTGTAGAAATTGTAGCTAAAATTGAAAATAGTAATGAATAGGGAAGGAGATTATGGCATCAGATAAAAAAAGAAAGATTAAAGCCAGTCAGCAATTAATCTTCTGTTAAATAAATTAACAACTTTATTTTATCACAAAATGTCATAAATGTAAAAATATGAGAAAAGCAAGATTAAGAAAATGGGTTAAATTAACATTATTAATATTATTTGGAATTATTATAGCAATTATTATTGCTAACTTAATACGTGATAGTTCTAGTTCTTTTGATAATTATGCTGCTATGTGTGACCAAGAAAAAGGATCATTGTGTACTTATTATGAGGTTAGAAATTATATGATAAATAAGTAATTCAGGAGGGCTAGTATGATACAAGATAGTTTTGTTTTTTATGATAGTTTTAGAAAAGCAGTAAAAAAGAAGAGTGATGATAAAAGGTTAGCATTTTATGAGGCAATAATCGATTATGCTTTGACTGGTATTGAGCCTGATTTAGATGAAGAATTAGAATCATTGTTTATAATGGCAAAACCACAATTAGATGCCAACACTAAAAGAAAAAAAGATGGTAAAAAGGGTGGTAGGCCATCTAAAAAAGTTGATAATAACCTACCTAATAACTATGAAGAAAACTATAAAAAAACCACTGGTTTTGAAAGTGAAAACCAATGGTTTCAAAATAAAAAACCTAATGTAAATGTAAATGTTAATGTAAATGGTAATGATAATGTTAATGTAAATGGTAATGTATTGGATTTTGTTGAAAAAGAATTTGGTAGGACATTATCATCAGCAGAAGTTGAATTTATTACTTCATGGAAATATGATCCTGAAATTATAAGACTTGCTATTAAAGAGACAGTCCTGAATCAAGTTTATAATGTTAAATACACTGATAAAATTCTTTATGAGTGGGATAAAGCTAATCTAAAGGATGTAAATTCTATAAAAAAGCACTTAAAGAAAAGAAAAGAGCAGCAGAGTGAAGATAGTGAAGAGTGTCATTATCGGAGGCTTGAATAATGTTAGATTTAGAAGAAGAAGTAATAGGTTGTTTAATATTACATCCTGAGAATATTGCTAAACTTATTATTCCAGATGAGTGCTTTAAAAACATTGAAAATAGATTTATAGTTAAGCTTCTAAAAAAACAGTATCAAGATATTAGAAATGTTGATTTAGTGGCATTAGGAGAAAAATATAAGCATTTATTTAATCAACGATTTAATCAAGAGGTAATAATTAATAAACTGGTTAATATTATGACAAACTCGTTTGGTAATAGGTTTGACTATTATCAGGAATTACTATTTGAAAGATATGTAAATAGTTTAATCTTAAATGTTATTGATAAGTTTAAAAATAATCAAATATCCCAAGAGGAATTATTAACAGATATTCATAAATACGAAGCTTTAAGTATTAAAACATCAGCAGATAGATTATCTGGGGAAGAGGTATTTAAGATAATAAATTCTAAAAATAAAGGGATTAATTTTAGATTTGAAAAATTATCTAAGTATGCAAATATACAAGAACATGATTTAGTTGTAGTAGCTGCTAGACCAGGTATTGGCAAGACTGGCTTTATATTAAATTTGCTTGAGGATTTATCAGATAGATATAATTGCATTTTGTTTAATATGGAAATGAGCGATAAACAAGTGTATCAAAGACTTGTTGGTATAAATACTAAAATTCCAATTATCTATCATGATAATCCGGCGACTGAATATCAGAAAGAACAACTGATTAAGGGAAGTAAAGCTATTGCTAATAAAAATATCAAAGTAATCAGTAGAAGTCAAACTATTTCTAGCATTAGAAAAAGAATTATTGAAGAGAGTAAACAAGGACATACACTGGCTTTTATTGACTATGTGGGATTAATTGGAAGTAATGATAAGACTAAGTCTCTATATGAGAAGACAACTGCTATTGTTAAAGAATTAAGACAAATATCATTAGATTATGACTGTACTATCTTTCTAGTGGCTCAAATTAATAGAAATTCTGAAAACACAAAAGATAAGAGACCTAAAATTAGTGATCTTAAAGAGACTGGAGAACTAGAGCAGTCAGCAACTACAGTCTTAATGCTACATAATGAAAATTATTATAAAGGTGTAGAAATGGAAATAGAAGAAATCGAAGTAATAATTGGTAAAAATAGGAATGGTCAAACTGGTATTCTTACTCTTGAATATAATCAACTAAATCAAAGGTTTGATGTTAAAGGAACTAATAAAAAATATAATGAACCAAATGGATGGAGAAAGGAATAAAAAGGTGGAAAAAGAACTAAAAGAATTAGAAAAGTGGGTTAGTAGGTTAGAAGAGGTAACAGGTAATAATTATGATGTATATTGTAGTGATAAGTATTTAATGTTACCTACAGAGTTACTTAAGTTAGGATTATTTGATACTCATGATAAATGTTTGTTGGAAAATATAAAATTACGTAAAGAAATAAATCAACTTAAGCAAAAAAATAAGCAACTAGAGGAACTAGTAACTAATTTGCTATTTAAATTAGAAAAGAGGGAGGTAATTGAGGTGTTATGAAACTTTTGACTAAAAAGAGATATGAAGAATTGCAAGATGAACTTTTAAATAATGAGCTAGAAATTTGTAACTTAAATAATCGTTTGAATTTAAGAAAATCTAAAATAGATGGACTTGAAAGAGATAAAGAATATTTAGAGGAACAAATTAAATCATTTGCTAATATACGTGAAGAATTACGTGAAAAGGTAAAAGAGTATAAAAATTTATTAAGAAAAGCCAATGGTGCTAAAGGTGGTTTTAAAAGAGAAAATAAAAAGTTGAATAATGAACTAGATGCTATTATGCAAAAGCAAGAGCAGTATTTAAAAATTAATGATGAGTTAAGGGAAAATATTAAAGATTTGAATAATGAAAATAGTGAATTAAAAGAGAAATTATCAGTAATTAATGAAGAAAAGAGTAAGTTGCAGTCATCTATTATTCAACTTAATGAAAGAATTAAAGTATTAACTAGTAAAAAAAATGCAAAAAAATATTTAAGAAGAGAAGAAAGGAAGAATAAATAATGAAAGTAACAAATGTAAATTTAAAGAAAGTAGAAGAAAAAGGAGCAGTTAAAGGATATGCAACTATTTTTTTAGATGATAGTTTAGCAATTCATAATATTAGATTAATAGAATCTAAAGATAAAATGTTTATAGCATTTCCTAGTCAAAAAGGTAATGATGGAAAGTATTATGATTTTGTGCATCCAATAGTTTCGGATTTGAGAGAGGTAATTGAGAAAGCAATTATAGATAAGTATAACAATTAGGTTTTTATTAAAAAAGTAAGAATAATAACACTCCTTGATTATCTTTCATGCCTCCCTTCTTGTATTTTACTGTTGATTAGCAATGCGAGTTTGTCTTACTGAGTTTGGCATTGTTAAAGTTTATGAAAGGGGAAAACAATGGATTTAGAAGCGAAGTTAGAAGAGTTTGAATTATTTTTAAAAGAAGATGAGAAAGCAGAAAAAACAATTGAAAAGTATAAAACTAACATAAAAGCTTTTATAGAATTTTCTAAAGATAAAGAGCTTACTAAAAGAACAGTTATAGAGTTTAAAGAGAAATTAGATCAAGTAGATGAATATTTGCCTAATACAACTAATAACTATTTAGTTGTAATTAATAAGTTTTTAAATTTTATTGGTAAAAAAGATTTATGTGTAAAAGTTATAAAGCAACAAAAGAAATTCTCTTTAGAATACTCTTTAAGTAAATCTGATTATCATAGGTTATTAAGAACAGCTAAAAAGCATGAAGAATATGATAATTACATTATTTTAAGAATATTAGCAGAAACAGGTATTCGTATCTCAGAGTTAGCTTTTTTTAAAATTGAAGATTTAGATAAGACTATGAAAATAAAAAAGAAAGGTAAAGTAAGAGAAATACCTGTAAAGTTAGATTTATTAAGGGAAATAAGAAAATATTGTAGAGATAGAAAAATTAAAGAGGGACTAATTATATTTAATCCTAAGACTGGTAAAGCTTATGCTGATTCTACTATTTGGAGAAGATTAAAGAAATTGGCAGGAAGAGCAAGAATAAATAAAGATGCAGTGCATCCTCATGCTTTTAGACATTATTTCGCTAGATGTTATTTAGAGACTTATCCAAACGATATAGCAGGTTTGGCAGATATATTAGGGCATAATTCATTAGAAACAACAAGAATATACACAAAATTAACTAACAAAGAAAAAGAGTTAAAAATAAGGAATATTAAGTTTTAGAAGGAGGAATAGAAATGACTTATATTTTAAAAAAAGGGAACTTATTTGTAATTGGTTATGATTTAACAGAAGAGGAAGGAAAAGGACCAGAGCTAACTAGAGTTACCTTATCAACAAAATATGCTATGAGATTACCTTATGAAATAGCAAGTATTATTTCAAATACTATTGATGTAGAGGCAATTGCAGTTGAAGATAGTCAAAAGTTAGAAGAATTAAACAAATTTTTAACTAAAAGGGAAAATAAGTTACAAAGAATAGAGCAATTATTTAAAAGCGGTGTAGTTGATCTAGAAGAATTAGCAAAGATAGTAAAGGAGGATAAATAGCATGAAATATTTTTTAAGTATTATGAAGTATATTTCTCTATCAACCACAATGGTCATTACTTGCTTTGTAATTTATTCTATATTTTTTAGTAGTTTATTAGATTTAGTTTTATTTCTAATAATGGAAATGATTTCAATAGTTGAGACTTATACGATAGATAAAATGGCAAAGGGAGCATGGAGTAATGGAAAATAAATTAATTAAAGAATTAAAATCTAATGGATTTGAAATTCAATATATGGGAAATCCACTAATGTCACTGACTAAAGAGTTAGATGATGTTGATATTACATTTCAATTAGAATTAGATAATGAAAAAGAACACGTTATTAATAATCTTTCATATATTACATTTAATTTAAAAAAAGCAATGACATCAGAAGAACTAGATAACTTGTTTTCTGAAATAGACATTGCTTTGAAAGAAGTAAAAGATAAATATAAAAGTATTAATCATTTATTTAAATAGATTTAATAAGAACTTATAAATATCTTCTTTGATTTGTTTTTTTAGGACTTCTGGCCGAGATTTAGTTTTAGCAGAATATAGGTATTTGATTAATTGTCCTGCTAAAATATCGGCTTCTTGTTCTAACTGTTCTTTGGTATATTTTTGGTCCATAATAACTCCTTTCGAGGTCAATTATACCATTAAAAAAAACGAATCAAAAAACATTAAAAGTATTTTAAGAAGAAAATGTAGATTTAAGACTTATAGAATAAAGGAAAAATAGCAATTAGAATTATGCAATATAATAATAGGTTATATTGCGTAGGATAAGGAGGTTAAAAATGACCTTATCAGTATATAATGAAGCTTTTGAATTAATAGCTCAGTTTGATAATTATAATGATTTATCATCATATCTTGGTATAAGCAAAAATTGCTTAAGAAGTTATTTATCAAGATATAGATACAAAGATAATAAACGTATAAAAATAAAATAACAGATGAATTTGTTTTTGTTAGAAAAGATTATTTTAAGGAGGAGTAAATGAAAAAAATAATAAACAATAAAATTTATGATACTGATAATTGTGATATATTAGTTAGTTATTTTACCATAGTAGAACATCCAAGAATGTTTTGTTCATCTTATGTTAAACATGAAGCAAAAATTTATAAAACACAGAAAGGTACTTATTTAAGATATATAGGTAGAGCTAAAGAGACAGGGTGGTCTAGTAAAAATGATTTAGATATTATTGATAAAAAAGAATTAAAAGAATTATTAATTGAACTTAATGAAATAGAAACTTATGAAAAGGAATTTGGAAAGTTGGAGGAAGGATAAAATGGCAAAGTGGCAAGTAGCATTATTAAGTTCACTATGTACTTTGGTAGCAGTAATAATGGTTATATTTATTTATACTTTTATACAGTCAGGAGTAATAGAAGTTATTAAAGAAGAAATAATGGATAATTATTGCAGTAGTATTTCTATAACTGAAGCTAGAGACTTGGAGGTTTGTAATGATTGATTTAATAGATATATTTTGGAATTATGATGATTCTTTACTACATAATATGTCTTTTGAAATAAGAATTAATAATTGCAAAAAGGCTATTTTTTATGATTTAGAAGCCACACAAGAATTTATAGATGCTCTTGATAAACACTATGACAAAGTTAGATGGTTTATATTATCATGTGATCAGGTTATTGTATTTGATTTCTACAATAAGGAGGTTTGTAATGAATAAAAATGGAAATGGTATAGAAATATATTCTATTGATGAAAACAAACAAGAAATGATAATACATTTAGGAAAGATAAGAGATTTTTACAAAGAATATTCACAATTAAAAAATGAAAATCAAGAACTAAGAATACAAGTTAGTTCAAGAGAAAAAGTTGCTAGTAAATACAAAGAAACAATTGATAAATCAATAGAACATGTTGAAGATTTTCTTAGATTCAATTGTGGTATGAACTGTGCTGATATGAATAGTTTATTAAATATTTTAAAAGGGGTAGAATAATGGATAAGATAATAGATTTGTTTAATACACCACAAGCAGAATTAACTTATATGGACCAACTAACTATAGCTTTAGTCTTGGTTGTACCATTAATAATAATTATAGCAATTGTTTATTTTATAGCAGAAAGGAAAAATAGAAAATAGGAGGTATTTTAAATGTTAGATGACAATGAATTATTATTTGATGAATTATATGAGAAAACTAAAGACTTTGGAAGAGTTCAATTTATTAATTTGCTAATGGAAAAAGAAAGAGAGATTAAAGAATTAAAAAAACAATATTGTGAAAGAACTGACTGTTCTGGAAGAATAGGTAATAGTAAGAAATTGGAAAGGCTAGAAATGGAAAATAAAAATTTAAGGAGAGCGATAAAGAAACTTTTTAATAATGAAGATATAGGTACTGGTTTAATGAATACATTGTATGGTTATGGATTATTTAATGAACAAGATAATAATTAAATATAAAGATATGGAGGGTGTATGGATAGTAAAATAAATAATAAAGAAATAGTTGGTATTGTTATTGATGAATTAGAAAAAAGGTCTATTATAAAAAAGAATTATTCAACTTATAAAAATACTGAAAGAATATTATATGATTACCCTAAACTTAAGGATACTATTGTTGAAAGAAAAGAACAGATAAAAGAACTTAAAGATTATGGCATACCTAATAAATCTAAATCTATAACATCTATTTCAACTAATAGTTTTAGGCAAGATGCTGATGATATAATTGAACAGTCTATTAAAAATCTCAACAAGGATATTTATAAAACAGAAGTTATTATAAAGTTTATAGATAGAATATTAAATAAGTTTAAAGATGATCCTTATATTTCAGTAATTAAGTTATACTATTTTGAGAATAAGACTCATGAACAAATTGCTGAACTATATGATCAAAAGAAGAAAACATCTAGGCCAACAGCACCTACCACAATAGCGAATAATAAATACAGACTAGTAAAAGAGCTTCAGAAATACATATTTCCGAACGATTATTTATATAACCTATTAGGGTATTGACAAAATGAAAATCGTTTGAAAATGACCGCTATTTTAATGTGAAAAAGAGTATATTATAATTTGTATAGTGAATTTATTTTAAATATTCACTGAGGGAGATTATGTCTCTCTTTTTTGTTGTAGGAAGGAAAAGATGAAGAAAAGAAGAAAGAGAAGAAAATATTATGACTGGCCAAAGGAAATAGCAAAGGGTAATACTGATGCTTTCTATAACTCAACAGATTACGATATTTGGAGAGAGAAGGTATTAGAAAGAGATCATTATGAGTGTCAATTCTTTGCTGGTAAATGGGATGATGGCATCCATAAACCTAATGTTATAAAACCTGTTCGTGCCACAACTGCTCATCATAAGAAAGCTATTAAAGAAAGACCAGATTTATGTTTAGATGTAGATAATGGTGTAGCACTATCTTTCGTTGCCCATGAGATAATAGAAGATAGGGCAAGGTTTCGTTTTAAAAAGAAAAAGAAGCCTTTAACAGAAGAAAAGTGGTAAAAAAATAAAATATTCTTTTCTTTTCTAGAAAAAACTCCCCCCATCAAAAACTAAGCATTTAATTTGCTTAAGGCTAGCGGGTGTGTGGTTAACGACTAAATAAGTCCTCACGCGTACGCGTGCGTGGAAGGGGGTAGATAGGTGGTGATTATTGTGTGGCTTCCAAGGTAAAGAAATATTCTAAAACAATAAAGAAAGTAACAGAAAAGGACATATCATTAATTGCGGAAGATATTAACGAGCAGTTAGCATCTTTATCAAAATTTGGTAAATTTTATGATGATTTGGTTAATGATTATCTCTCTTTACTAACAATTAGGGATGCTTTAAAGGAAGATATTCAAGAAAAAGGTGTAAGATATACTTTTACAAATGGTAATGGTAAAGAGCAAGAAAAGGCTAATGAGTCTGTAAGCAGTCTTATTAAGGTAGAACAGATTATGCTAAAAATACTTAATGATTTAGGTATTAACCAGCCATTTATAAAACCACCAACAGAGAAAAATAATCAAGAGACTGGTCCTGATGAAGATGATTTGTTGTAAGGAGATTAATAATTATTTAGAGTATTATAATAAATGTCCAAATGTCTTTAACAATGAAAGAAAATTATTAATTGAGAATATTGTTAAGCCTACTTTAGTAAGAGATGATATATTCTTTGATGAAGAAACTTATTATAAGTGTATTAGATTTGTTGAAAGATGGTATTATCCTTTATTTCCATATCAAAAGTTTGTATATGCTTTTGTGTTTATGTATAAAAATGATATACCAGTCTTTAGAACATTTATTATTCTTGAAGGTAGAGGTAATGGTAAGGATGGATTTATTGTTCCATTACTTCATTTTTTAACTACTCAATATTATGGTGTAGAAAAATATAACATTGATATTGTGGCAACTTCTGAAGATCAAGCTAATGATACTTATGATGTTGCTTATAATGTTTTAGAAAATAATAAAGATTTAATGAAAAAGTATTTTTATTGGAATAAAGAATATTTTGTTAATAGAATTACAAAAGCTAAATTTAGGTTTAATACTTCCAATGCTGCTACCAAAGATGGTAAAAAAAGTGGAGCAATTCTTTTTAACGAATATCATGCTTATTTAACTGATAAGAATATTAAAGTTTATCAAGGCGGTTTAGGCAAAGTAAAACATGGTCGCATTTTTATTATTACTTCAAATGGTGATGTGAGAGGCGGACCATTAGATGAATTGTTAGAGACATGTCAGCAAATATTAAAAACAGGTAAAAATGAACTAAGATATTTTCCTTTTTTATGTAAGATGGATAGTTTAGAAGAAGTTGATAATCCTAATCTTTGGGAAAAGGCTAATCCTTCATTACCATTTCTTCCAGAACTTCAAGATGCAATTATGATAGACTGGATAGAGCAAAAAAGTAGGCCTTCAAAAAGAAGTGAATTTTTAAGTAAACGAATGAATCTGCCTGCAGAAAGAGATGATCTAATCATAACTTCTTGGGCTAACATATTAAAAGCATCTTATAAAGATGTTGAAAATAAAATACCAAGAGATTATATTCCAAAGAAAAATCAACCAGCTATAATTGGAATTGATTTTGCATCTCTTAGAGACTTTGCATCTGTTGGTGTTCTAACAAAAAATGGAGACGAATTATGTTGGAGACAAAAAACAGTAATTTGTTCTTCTAATAAATTTTATAAAGATATAAAATTCCCTTTTGATAATGCTGGTCAAAAAGGCTTTGAAGATTTTATTGTAGTAGATACGCCATCAATAGATGAGAGTGTTATTGTTAATTGGGCACTTGAATATTTTAATAATTATGATATAAAAAAGATTATTTTAGATAATTATAGGTATCAACTTATTAAGAAAACTTTTGAAAGTGCTGGAATATCAGTAGAAACTAAAGATAATAAAAGTGGTTTAATTAGGATGATAAGATATCCTGCATCTATAGCTTCAATAGTTGCTCCTAAACTTGAAGTATTATTTGAAAATAATAATTTGAATATTGGTGATAGTGCAATTATGCGTTGGTCTATCAATAACACTTGTTTGAAAACAAGGAAAGATGGCAATATGTATTTTGAAAAAGTAGAGCCTAAATTAAGAAAAAATGATCCATTTATGGCTATGATATGTGCATTAAGTGGAGAAGAATTATTAGAAGAAACAGTAGAGTACGTTTATGTTTAATACAAGGAGGTGAAAGACTTGGGATTAATAGAACGACTTTTTGGTAAAACTGATAATAAAAAAATGGAAGAATTTATTAGTGCAATATTTTCTGCTAAAAAGAAACAATTAGAAATTAAAAGACATGCTATAGAACATGCTATAGATATAATTGCTAAAACAATTTCTAAATCAGAAATACAAGTTTATAGATTAAATCCAAAAACTGCTAAAGTCCAAAAAGAAGAAAATGATTTAGAATATTACAAATTAAATATTAGACCTAATATAAATGAGACTGGGACCTCATTTTTTTATAAAGTAATAAAAAAGTATTTAGAAGAAGAAGAGGCTTTGGTTGTTTGTTTAAATAATGATTTATATTTGGCAGATAGTTTTATAGCAAGTCGAAATATATTACTTCCTAAAACATATTCTAATGTGCAAATTAGTGATGATCAAGGTAATACTATTATACTGAAGAAGACTTTTTCAGAAGAAGATGTTATTCACTTGAGTTTAAAATCTTCTAAAGTAAAGGAAACATTGGATAATTATTATAGGGAGTTAGGAAGTTTGTTAGGAATCGCTAGTTCTCATTACAAATTAAATAACCTTCATAAGTTTCGATTAAAATTGCCTGGTACACAGCCAAAATTAAAGGATCCAACCACTAATGAAGAAATGACTTATGAAGAATATAAGAACAAGATAACTCGCGGCTTATTTGATGAAGAAGATGCAATTGTACTATTATCTGAGACTTTTGGTCTTGAAAAAATTGATTTTGGCCAAGGAACAACATCAGATGAGTGGTCCAAATTAGAAAAGAAATGGTCAGATAAGGTTGCTATGAGTTATAATATTCCACTTGATATTTTTTATGGTAATAAAACAGATAAATCAACATCTACAAATGATTTTATTACATTTGGAATAATACCTCATTTACAAATTATAGAAGATAGTCTTAATGCCAAAATTATTGGTGTTGATAACTATTTAAAGGGTGAGAGAATAAAAATAAATAGATTCAATATGAAGCATTTAGACATTTTAGAAAGTGCTTCTAGTATGGATAAACTATTCTCTAATGGTTATAGCCATAATGAGATTAACGAATTTATTGGTTTACCAAAGACTGATGAAGAATGGGCTGACAAACATTACATTACTAAAAATTATCAAAATGCTGAAATAGCTTTGGAAGGAGGTGATGGGAATGAGGGAGAAGAATAAATATTTTCAATTTGTGAAATTAGATGATACAGTAACAGAATTATACATTTATGGAGATATTAGAAAGCCTGATTTAATTGAAAGGTGGCTTGATCTTGATGATGAAACAAGAGTAGATGCTTATAGCTTTAAAGATGCTTTAAAGGAAGTTGATACACCTAATCTCTTGGTTAGAATTAATTCAATGGGAGGTAGTGTATCAGAGGGATTAGCAATTTATAGTTTATTATCTGATTTCCCAGGCAATCTTATTACTCAAGTTGATGGATTCGCTTGTAGTGCTGCAAGTGTTATTTTTATGGCTGGAAAAGAAAGAATTATGCCAAAAAGTGGGTTAATTATGATCCATAATGCTTGGATGGAAGCAACAGGTGATTCAAATGATTTGAGAAAGGCTGCTGATGATCTAGAAATTATTACTAAACCAAGTGTAAATATTTATGTGTCTAAAACAGGTTTATCTGAAGAAGAAGTAAAAGCAATGATGGATAAAGAAACTTGGATGGACTATAAACTTGCATTTGAAAAAGGCTTTGCTACATCAATTCAAAGTGAAAATGATGCAGAACAGTCAATTAAAGATATTAATTCTTATATAAGAAATCTAGTTAATGAGAATTTTAAGTTGAAAAAAGAAGTTGAAAACTTAACAATGACTAATACTACTAAAGAAACTAAAGACTCTTGGAAGTCTTTTTTAAATTTATAAAAGAAAGAAGGTAAAAAAATATGGTATTAAATGATAAGAAATTTAATGAATTAAAACAAAAAGCAATAACAATGCTAAATGAAAGCGAAGATAAAGCTACAGCAATTGCTGATGTAGTTGATATGTTTGCAAGTGAAAAAAATAAAGATTTAATTGAAGAGATTCAAGCTCAAGCTATAAAAGCTAATTCTGATAGCGATTACGCAAGTAAATTAGGTTTACGTGTTTTAAGCAAAGAAGAAGAGAGCTTCTATGAAAAATTCAAAGATATTAAACAAGCTATTACTGGTGCACAAATTGATTTAATTCCAACATCAATTGTTGATTTAACATTAGAAAATGTAAAAGCAACAGAGCCAGTATTAAAACTAATTACTTTTACACCTGCTGGAGTTAAGAGATGGATTACAGCAGAAAGAACAGGTGCATATTCTTGGTCTGGGTTAACAGAAGAATTAAAGGGTGCATTAAGTGCTAACGTAAAAGGTTTAGTAACTGATTTAGGTAAATTAGATGCTTATTTAATAATTCCAAAAGCAATTAGAGAACTAAGCTATCAATTTATTGATAAATATTTTATGGCTATTTTATCAGAAGCTTTAAGAGATGGTATAGCTTATGGTTATTTACAAGGAACTGGTAAAGAGCAACCAATTGGAATTTATAAGCAAATTGATAAAACTAATGATGATGGCACTCATCAAGATAAAACTGTTAATACAGATTTAACTAAGTTTACACCTAAAGGTTTAGCACCAGCTAAAGTATATTTAAGTAATAAAGGTAAAAGATCAGTTAATAAAATATATGTCATTTGTAATCCAGAAGATGAAGCTAATTATGTAGCACCTGCTATTTATGATGCAGAAGGTAATTTAGTTTCTTCATTTAAAAATATAGAAGTTATACCATGTACAGAAAACCCTAAAGGTAAAGCAGCTTTAACTCTTGAAGGTAAATATACAATGGGTATTACTGAAGTTAAAATTAATGAATACAAAGAAACTTTAGCAACTGATGATGCTGATTTAATCGTCGGAAAAGTTTATGCTAATGGTAGAGCAACAGCTGATAATGTTGCATATATTTTTGATGTAACTAAACTAGAAGAATATGTTCCAACTATTAAAACATTAGCAACAGTTGTATCATTACCAACAAGTGAAAATACAGAAGAAGATGTAGGAGCTTAATGCTCCTCTCTTTATTTAATGAGAAAGGAGAAAAATCAAAATGTATGTAGTTATAAATAAATTTAAAGATTTAAAGGATAATCATTTATACGAAAAAGATGCTATTTATCCATATAAGAAGAAAAAAGTTGATCAAGAAAGATTAGATGAATTAATGGGTTCTAATAATAAATTAAAGAAATCATTAATTAAAGAAGCTAATATAGGTGATTTAACAGATTCACAATTAATTGAGTATGCAACAATTGAGGGAATTGATTTAAGAAGTTATATATTAAATGTAGTAAATACAACTGAACTTGAAAAGTTAAAGAAGAAAGCCAAAAAATTAAAAATAGACTTTAATGATGATATTACATTAGAAGAATTAACAAGTTTGATAGCTGAAAAAGAAAGTTCTGAAGAATAATGACTTTTGATAATAAATGTGTAGAGAATATTGTTAAAGAAGTTAGAAAAGAACAGTCAATTTCACCTAAACTACCAGATGATAATTTTATAAATTATGTTAAGGAAGGTATGTATAATATCAATGATTCTGTTGGCTGTATGATTAACTATGATGAAGATTTAGAAGCTAGAGCTTTATTAAAAAATTATGTTTTATATGCTAATCATAAAAGAACAGCAGAATTTAAAGAATTATATATGGCGGATTATGTCAAACTTCAAGTTAAGTATAACGTCGATACCAGTATATAATGATGGTTCTTTTAAATTATTTAAAATAGAGCAAGATGATGATGCATTTCCTTTTGAAAGAATCAAACAACTTTATCCTGATGATTTTTTCTATGATGAATTATCATTAACAGATGATATAGCATTTGAAAATGATAAAAGAGATAGAAAGATAAAGTATAAGATTAGAATTGCTCAGGATAAGTCTATAACATCAGAAAATGTTCTAAAAATAGATGATGAATATTATCAAGTCTTTAATATATATCATTTTAAAAATAAAGAGGGATATTTACAAAGTGACATTACATTACAAGAATATCCATCGCCTAAAATTATGGAGGATAATGATGACAAAAAGTGAATTAGAGAACTTATTTAAAAAACTTGAAATTACTTATAATGAAGGTATTCAATATATGGAAAAAAATGATTCATATCCCAGAATAGTTTATTTTGAATATTTATGGGAAGATATATTAGCATCTGGAAAGAAATATGATGGTATTGTTCATTATCAAGTATCTTTTAGATCATTAGAGCCTCGTGATCCTAAATTAATGGAGTTGAAAAAGCTCTTAAATGATTCTGATATACATCCTAGAATTTCTATTGAATATATAAAAGATAAGAGGGAATGGCATTCATATTTTGCAGTAGAGGTAATAGAAGATGTCTGTTCAAGCCTATGATGGTTTTACTTCTTTAATTGATGAATTAGATTCTTTAATTAAAAATGTAGAAAAACCAACTGAGATATTAGAAGTTGGTGCTAAAGAACTTGTTAAAGATTTGTTGAAATTAACCAAACCTTATTCAAAAATAACTGGTAGTGGTTATACTCATTTAGTTGATAGCTTTTGTTACGAGATAAAAGCTAACGAAGTAGAAGTAGGATGGGGTAAATACTATGGACGAATGGTTGAAGAAGGAACAAAATTAACTCCTCCACAACCTCATTTAGTTCCTACTTTTGAAAGAAATAACGATAAATATTATGAAAAAATGATAGAGAGAATTTATAGATAGGAGGAATAGAAATGGCTATAAAAACAAAAAGACCAATGATGAAGGAAACAGTAGGTGCACAATATTATGCATTTAATGTTCCTGATGAAGATGGTAATATGGATTATGCAAATTATGAAGAAACAATAAAGACTGATGTCGTTAAGGAAATTGGTACTACAGAAAATGGTGAAACTACTACTGTTCGTGCTTCAGGAAAAGATTATGCTAGTTTTAATAATATATCTAGTACTGATTTGGCAGTAGAAGTAGTGGCTTTTCCACAAGAAGATTTAGCACGTATGAGAGGAGAAACAATTGACGAAGGTGGTCTTAACTCTTCTGGAGGTGTTAAAGAAAGACCATACTTTGCGTATGGTAAAGTAGTTAAATTAGTTGGTGGAGGGGTAAGATGGGACTGGTACCCTAAATGCCAATTAATTGAAAATACAGATGATATTGCAACTAGTGAAGAAAGTTTTTCAGAGCAAAACGACACAGTTACAATTAGAGCTTATGAGTTTAATGATAAAGGTGATAACAAAAATTATGTTGATAGTACAATGACTAATTTTCCTGAAGGGCTTACAGAAGAAAAATTCTTTGAAAAACCTATTGTTACTAAAGAAGATTTGGCTAGTGCTATTACACCAACAGCTTAAAGAGAGTTAATTTATATTAGCTCTCTATTTTTTTATTTAGGAGGTGACTTATGGCAATTATTACTTTAAAAAATGGTAAAAAAATAGAATTAGAGTGGAGCTTTCTTGTAATGCAGTATTTAGAGGATTATGAAGGTGGCTTAAAACAGTTAAAGATAGATATGAAACAGAAGAAAAATTTATTGAAGATAGAAAGTTTATTTATCTATGCTGCTGTTAGAGCCAATTATGATGAAAAATTAGGCTATCAAGAAGCTATTAGACTAGTAAAAATGGAAGATATTAATACTATTAATAAGTTCTTTGAAGAAAACTTAAGAACTCAAAATGATTTTAAAAAAAAAGGCCAGAAATATACACCACGAAAGAAATCGAAAAGATAGACTGGGCTACTATTAAATATACTGCTATTACAATTGGATTAAGTATAGATGAATTAATGCATCTAAATCCAGTTGAATTTTATAGAATGGTTGATATGTATATAAAAATGCAAAGGAAGAAATATGGCAAGTGATTTGAAAAAAGTAGGCCTTGTATTTAATGCTGATGGTAGTACAGATTTTATAAAATCATTAAATAGTGTAAATGCTTCTTTAAAAGAAAATTATCAAGATTTTAAAGCAGTTCAAGCTCAATATGATGAAAACACTACTTCTAGTCAAAAATTGCTTGATAAGTTGGATTATTTAAACTCTGCGTATGATCTTCAAAAAAATAAAGTTAAAGTTCTAAAAGAAGAATTAGAAGAACTTGAAAATTCTGAAAATAGAAATGAAGTAGCTATAACTAAAAAAAGAACATCTTTAAAAGCCGCTGAAACACAATTAACAAGATATGGTACTCAAATTAAAGATGTTAGTAAACAAATTGAGTTGGGAACAGCTGATTTAAAGGATTATTCAAAACAACTTCAGGAAAATGGTCAGAAATTAATAGATGCAGGTAAAAAAGCATCAGTTCTTTCTGCTGGAATAATAGGTATTGATGCTGCTGCAACAAGTACAGCTATGTCGCTAGAAACAGCTACAAATAGATTTATAACTGCTACTGGTGCTAGTGTATCAGAAACAGAGAGATTTGAAACAATATTAAAAAATATACATGATAATAATTATGGTAGTGATTATGCTGACATTGCAGATAAAATGGCATTAGTAAAACAGCAACTAGGTGATATTAATGATGCTGATTTACAAAATATAACAGAAAAAGCATACTTTTTAGAAGATGCTTTTGGTATGGATTTTAATGAAACTATTAGAGGTGTTACTGGTCTAATAAATAATATGGGATTAACTGCCGATGAGGCATTTAATTATATTGTTGTAGGTGCTCAAAATGGTCTTAATAAATCTGCTGAATTAACAGATAATATTGCTGAATATTCTCAATTATGGGGACAGGCAGGTTTTTCTGCTAAAGAAATGTTCACTATATTACAAAATGGTTTAGATAGTGGTGCATATAACTTAGATAAAGTAAACGATTTTGTTAAAGAATTTACTATATCTTTATCAGATGGAAGAATAGAGGAAAATTTAAGTTCTTTTTCATCTGGTACTAGAAATTTATTTAATGAATTTAAGAATGGAAATGCAACTGCTAAAGATGTGTTTTATTCTGTTATTTCTGATTTAGAACAAATGGAAAATAAACAAGAAGCTTTAACTTTAGCTTCTAATGTATGGTCTGCATTAGGTGAAGATAATGCTATGGCTATTATTACATCTTTAAATGATGTTAGTAGTACTTATGATGATGTTGCTAATAAAGCTAATTCCGCTCAAGATACTATGTATAGTGGTACAGAAGCAAAGATTCAATCTATGAAGAATAGGTTGCAAACATCTTTTTCATCAATTGGTGAAACAATGTTAGCCAATATACTTCCTGTTTTAGATAGTATGGCTGATGGTTTAGATAATTTAATTAATTGGTTTGATAGTTTAGATACTGGAACAAAAAATGTAATTATTACAATAGGGTTATTAGTTGCTGCTATTGGTCCATTATTAATAGTGTTTGGCACATTAGCAGGTAGTATAAGCAAAATAATAAATTTATTTACTAATGAGAATGTTGCTTTAGCATTAAATGCTGTTAGAAAAGGTGCAGTAACAGTTGCCACAAATGCAATGAAGGTAGCACAGGTGGGATTAAATGCAGTTCTTGCTATCGGAAAAACAGCAATAAGTGGTGTATCTACTGCATTATCTTTTTTAGCTGCTAATCCTATAGTTTTAGTAATAGCTGCGATAACAGCATTGGTTGCACTTTTTGTTTACTTATGGAACACAAATGAAAACTTTAAAAATGCTGTTATAAGTGGATGGAATTTTATTTTAGGTGTTTTTACATCAGTAGATGAGTTTTTAACTGGGATATTTCAGACTGACTGGACAAATTCTTTTGGAATAGTAGGAAATGTAGTTAATGCTTTTATTGTAAATATATCAAACTTTTATAATTCTATTAAGCAAATATTACAAGGTATTATAGATTTTGTTACAGGTGTATTTACAGGTAATTGGTCTTTGGCTTGGCAAGGCATTCAAAATATTTTTTCTGGTATATTTAATGGATTATTATCTATTGCAAAAGTGCCTTTAAATGGTATTATTGGACTTCTTAATATTGTCATAGATGGATTAAATTTCTTAATAAGAGGATTAAATAAAATTAGTTTTGAAGTTCCTGACTGGGTACCTGAATATGGTGGCAAAAAGATAGGAATAAACATAAAAGAAATTGGTAAAATTCCTTATATGGCAAATGGTGGTACTTTATTAAATGGTGCTGCAATTGTTGCGGAAGCAGGTCCAGAATTGCTTTTACAACAAGGTAATAAAACTAAAGTAGTTCCACTTAATAATAGATCTAAAAATACTAATTTAGATGATGATATTAATAATAATGATAAGCCAGTAGAATTTAAGCCTACTATAAATATTAATAGTTATTCTAAATATATTGGTCCAGCAGATGCTGCAAGAGAAGCTAGAAATGAGATGAGGCAATTAATATGGAAATTGAAAAGAGGTTAGGATATGGAGAAATTAATATATGAAAATTCTTATGGTAATAAAATCGAATTAACAAATAAATTTCCTTATTTTTTAGAAGATTATACAGGTATTCATGAGAAATCTTCTGAACTATATGGTGTTAGTTCTGCTTTTGGAATTGGGGAACTTTATGTAGGAAGAAGTATAAATAAAAGGAATATAATGATTTATGGCTATTTTAAAAATAATTTTATCGAAAGAAGGCAATTCCTATATAATGCTTTTCCAGATAATGATGAGGGAACACTTTTTTATTACGAAGATGATTTTTCTTCAAAAATAAAATGTAGAGTTGAAAAAGTAGAAATTACTAAAACTGGTCCAATTAGATATTTTACAATTTCTTTAATTGCCTTTGAACCTTTCTTTACTGATATAGAAGAAACTATTATCCCTCTTGCTTCTTGGGAAGGAGGAATAGTATTTCCTTTAGAGATACCTGAAGAGGGAATAGAGTTTGAAACTAAAAATAATAATATGGTAGCAGAAATTGATAATCCTACAAAAATCGAAAATGGCTTAACCATTATATTTACTTGTAGTGGTGCAGTGAGTAAACCTTCAATTAAAAACATAGTTAATCAAGAAATATTAACTTTAGATTATAATCTTGAGATAGGAGATGTAGTTACAATTACTACTGGTATAAATAATAAGAATATCATTTTAACTAGAGATGGAGTTGAAACAAATATAAATAATTATTTATTATTTGGTACAAAGTTTTTACAATTAAAACCAGGACAAAATAATTTTAAAATTTTAGCAGAAGAAGGAATAGAAAACTTAACTACTGAAATTAGATATTCCTTATCTTATGAGGCTGTATAATGGAATGGATATGGAAAGATAGTAATATCAAAGGAAATGGTAGAGATATTATTTATGCGGATGAAAAATTTTGGTTTGTTCATAATAGTCCATGTGGGATAGCTTATAGTAATGATTTAGTTAATTGGTCAAATGTTGAATTAGATTCAACCAAAATATCTTCTACAAATAATTTAGCTTATGGTAATTCTAAATTTATAGTAACAGGTTATTCTAATGATGGTAGTAATACATATATAGCTGTATCTGATGATGGTCTTACTTGGGACTATAAACTAATTAATACAGGTAAGGATTTTTCAATGACATCTAATTCTTGCAGATTTATAAATAATCGTTTTGTTTTTTTGACTGGATGGTATAATTATAATACTGTTACTGGTATAAGAAATTATACTGTAATTCAAATATATGAGACAATTGATGGAAATAATATAACTAAGCATGAATTTAGATATGATGGGCCTGATAATATTGCTAGCATGGATATAGCGTATGGTAATGGTTTATATGTTATTGTAGGAGAAAGCGGTACAATTTTAACTTCTAATAACTTAACTAACTGGACTAGAGTAAGTTCAGGTGTTAATAATAAACTTGTTGGTGTTACTTATGGTAGAAATATTTTTGTTGTAACAGGTGCAAATGGTACAATTTTAACATCTGAAGATGGAAGAAGTTGGATTAAACAAAAGTCAAATACAACCTCTTATCTTATTCGTTCAAGATATGGAAATGGAACTTTTGTCGCGGTAGGTTATAATGGTACAATATTAACTTCTATAAATGGTATAGATTGGGTTGAAGAATCTGATCCATTTAATACAGGTACGATTTATGGTTTAGTTTTTGCTAATAATTATTATGTTCTAACTTGTAATCGTTTATCAACAACAGGTAATACACCTATTCTTTATAGTCAAATATCAAGAGAATTAACTTATTCAAGTGATGAGTCATTATATGTTTTTGATAAAAATTTAAACTTTTTAGGAGTAGTTGATCAATTTATTTCCTTGAGATGGAGACGTAAGTATTATGAAGCAGGTGAGTTTGAATTAATTGTCGCTCCATATCAAAATAATATTAATTTGTTATCTAAAAAAGATAATATAATTATTAGACAAGATTATAATGAAGCAGCTCTAATTGATACAATTGAATTTAATGATGATGGAAACAATGTTCAATTAAAAGTATCGGGTAATTTTTTATCCTATTTAACTGAAAGAAGAATTATTCGTAAAATTTTAAATTTTAAAGGAAGCATAATAGAAGGTGAGAAACAACTTCTACGAGAAATGACTCCATTAACAGATGACTTTGAAATAGAGCCTACTTCAATAGATAGTGATTATGTTGAGTTTCAATGTAGTTATAAAAATGTTTATGAATATTTATGTAAATTATCCAAACTTTCAAATGTAGGTTTTAGAATTGTTCCTAATATAGAAAATAAAGTATATAGATTTGAAAACTTTATTGGTTTGAATCGTTCTAGTCAGCAAAGTCTTAATGAAAGATATGTATTTTCTACAACACACAATAATTTAGAAAAATCTACTTATACAGATACTTTAGTAGATAAGTGTAATTATGTTTTAGTAGGTGGTGCAGGAGAAGGTACTAGTAGAACTCTGGTTGAAGTTAAAAATGGTGATTATGAGGGCTTTGACTTATTTGAAACTTTTCTTGATGCTAAAAATGAAAGTAATAATAATCTTTCATCTACTGAATATAAAAATGTTTTGGAAACAAGAGGAAAAGAAAAGTTAAGTGATGAAACAAAAAGCATTGAGTTTACTGCTATATCAAATGACTATCGAACTAAATGGGATTTAGGAGATATAGTTGACGTAGAAATTGTTGACTGGAATATAAAAGAAACATTAAGAATTACAGAGGTTGAAGAAACTATAGAAAATGGTACAAAATCTGTATATCCTACATTTGGACAGCCTCTAGCTGAAAAAATAAAATTAGATTAAGGTGGTGAAATAAAATGGAAGAATCAGGCTTTTTTGCTTCTATAAATGGTGATAGAAAATATAAGAGTGACTTAATAGCCTCTTTTTTTTCTAAATTATTTACTAATGGTGTTTTTAATAATGAATTACAAGTACAGGCTAATGATAATATGACTGTAACTTTAAAATCAGGAACTGCTTTTATTAATGGATATTTTTATAATAATACAGTTGATAAGGTAATTAATATAAGTTTATCAGATACAGAACAGTCTAGAATAGATAGTATTGTGTTAAGATTTTCTAAAGAAAATAGACAGATAATAGCAGATGTTCTAGAAGGAACTTATGCTGATAATCCAGTAGCTCCAGAACTTACAAGAAATTCAAATATATATGAATTAAGGTTATGTAATATTTCAGTTAATAAACAAGCCGATAGTATAACAACATCAATGATAGAAGACTGTAGATTTAATTCAACTGACTGTGGACAAGTAATATCAGCAGTACAACAATTAGATACCACTGAAATATTTGCTCAATATCAGGCTGCATTTGATGCTTTATTTGAGCAGATGAAAGGAATATTGAGTGGTGATGCAGCAGGAGAATTACTTGTAGAAATAAATGGTATCAAAAGTAATATGATTACTCTTGGAACTTGTACTGATGAAGAATTACAAGAAGTAATTGATTCTATGTATGATGAAGAATAAAGAAAGGAAAGTGATAATAATGAATGTTTACAATATGTTACACGGGGGGGGAGCTTACTGCTTAACTCCTCTGTTGAAAGGAGGGAGAGGCTAGTAATTAATTCTCTCTCTCAAAAGAGGTGTTACTATGAGTAATAGTGTGCTTAAAGATAAAGACGAGAAAATATTGAACCCAAAAATTCCAAGATATGAAAAATTTAAAAGACAGTTTGAAAGTGGAGAAATATTAACTAATCAAATGACCGATGGACAAATTGGAGGTATAACAGGATCTTACTATAATTTGACATTTAAAAAAAGTTATAATACTGTACCTAAGATTCTTTTAGAGCCTAAAACTAAAGTTGATAATATGGGGTTTGTTCAAACACTTGTTGAAAATTTAAGCACAACAGGGTGCAGAATATGGATAAACTCTCAACCACACTCAAATAACTACAGTGTTATGTATTTCATATTCGAAGAATGACTATACTCATAGTAATAAGCTAAAGAGCGAAATATGTGAATGAAGTATTAAAAGATAAATTAGGAAATATTTTAAATCCTAAAATTCCACGGTATGAATGCAATTTATATACAAATGAAGAGCCTGTTAAAACAGGACGTAAAATTGATGGAAAAGATGAATATGTAGAAAAAATAAGCATACTTCAATTGCCTAATGCAAGTTTATTAGAAGTGAATACTGGCTTAAACATTGATGAGATAAATGTTACATATATAAAATGTTTAGCTTATAGAAGTAGCGACAGAACATACATACCTATTCCATTTATAAGTATGGCTAATTCTCATATTGGATTAAATACTAAAGTTACAAATGATATTTTATACTTATTAATTGAAACTACTATTGATCGTTCAAATTTTAGTGCTCAAGCCGAAATTAGTTTTACATATAAATGAGAGAGAATTAAATAGCCGCATATATGGCAGTAAATAATGTGCTTAAAAATAAGGATAATGAAATTTTAGACCCTAAAATTCCACGATATGAAAATTTAAGAATTTATTTAACTGAAGAGCAAGTTGTTGGAAAATGGATTGATGGAAGAACTTTGTATAGAACAGTTGCAGTGTTTGGTACATTCCCAAACGACACACAAGTATCATTCAATCATAACATATCAAACATCAAAGAAGTGTGCTTTTATATTTATGGATGGTATGATACTGAAGACAGTAGATGGTATTGTGGAAGTAGGGTTGATAGCTCATCAGTAATTTGTAAAGTAGCTGTTGGATTATCGGATGTTAGAATCCAAGGGCTTGGAACAAATTGGACTACTAGAACATCTGGTGGTCATTGTGATATTTATTACACAAAAACAACTGATTAAAGGAGGAACAATGAATGAGATAATTAATTTTGCAAAAGAGATAGGGCAGTTTATTGCTTTTATCATAGTAAGTCTATTCTTTTGTAAACAATATCTAAACCAGTACTTTAAAAAAACAAATGTAGGTAAGATGTTGACTAGACAAAATAAGCTAGATTTAGAGATTCTAAA
Source organism: uncultured Bacilli bacterium (assembly GCA_944331955.1). Classification (GTDB taxonomy): domain Bacteria; phylum Bacillota_I; class Bacilli_A; order RF39; family UBA660; genus Onthousia. The sequence goes on along the minus strand of CALVIY010000004.1, from coordinate 10,828 downwards.
TAAATTAGAGTATGTAAAAGAAATTTTAAATGCTGATAGAATCCATGTTTACGAGTTCCATAATGGAGAACATTATTCTGATTATAGGTCTGCATATAAGTTTTCATGTACTTATGAAGTCTTTAAAGCTGGTAATCAGCCAGTTCAACAGAGATGTATAAACTTACCTACCAACTGTATGCCTCAGTTTATACATAGGATTACAGAAGATGGTAAGTTTATCTGTAAAGATTTAGAAGAACTTAAAACATCTATGCCTAGCACTTATAATTTTAAGAAGAGTATAGATGTAGGAGCATTTTACGATATAGCAATACACAACAAAGAAGGCAACATCATAGGGTTTATTGCTATTCATTGGATTAATAAAGAAAATATGAAAATAGATAGAGACACTATAAACCAACTGGTGTGGTATGTTGAAGAACACTTAATAAATTCAAAATAAGAAAGGAAGTGATTGAATGCAAGTTAATGTAACTAAAGATAACGTAACTATTATGAAAAAGGATATAGTTCACGAAGGTGAGTATAATGTTAATCATATTAAATTTGAATTTTCAGATGACTATACTGATGATTTAGTAAAAAATGCAATTTTTAAAATTAAATATGGTAAGTCTTATCAAGTTTCAATAATAAATAATGAGTGTGACATTCCAACAGAAATTTTATCTTGCGTTGGTGAAATTATGCTAGGCGTATATGCTTATAAAGTAACTAATGAAGAGTTAGAACTTAGATACAGTCCTTATCCTACTTATTTTAATGTAATAGGAGGATCTTATAATCCGAATGCAGAAGAGTCTCAGGAGATAACACCTACGCAATTTGAACAGTATATGCAAGCATTACAAGAGGGATTGAATCAAGTTAGTGAATCTATTAAAGAAGTTAATCAAGCCACAGATAGTGCTAATGACTTAGTAGATAAAATAAATCAGAAATTAGAAAATGGCGACTTTATAGGACCACAAGGTCATCAGGGTGTTCCTGGAAAAGATGGAACAAACGGCCAAGATGGAGTAGGAATAACTACAATAACATCAGGACAACCTACAGTAGAAGAAGATAAGACTATTACACCTGTAATAGTAACAAAAACTGACGGAAGTAGTGAAGACTTCAATGTAGAAGCTAAGAACGGTCTTGATGGCAATGATGGACAAAATGGAAAAGATGGACTTACGCCAACAATTGGAGATAATGGCAACTGGTTTATCGGAGATACAGACACAGGAAAGCCTAGTCGAGGAGAAGTAGGTCCTAGTCCAGATTTAAGTGATTATGTTAAGAATACGGATTATGCAAAAGATGCACAAGGTGGTGTTATCTCTACAGGTAATCATTTTAGAGTTTATAGCAATAACGGAGTTCCATATGTAAATTCTATTAATTCAGAACAATATTCAAGTTCTGGCGATAATATTTTTATTGGTAAAGGTACACTAGAAAACATCAAAGATGATTACGTAGGTTCATCTAGTCCGGTAATAACATTAAATAATGCATTAGATAATTTAGTTTCTAAGAATAGAGCATCTGATTACATCATTAGTTTAAAGGATGCACTAAAGTACAAAGTATTTGAATTTTTAGTTCACGGTAAGGTTAAGCAAGAGAGTACTACTGGGAAGAATTTGCTATTTGAAATAAGAAATAATTATCTTGTTGAGGTTATAGATCAAGAAGCTACCACGTCATCTCTAGAAGGTTTTGGAAATTGTAAAATAGGATTTAAAAACAGTGATGGTAGTACTTCTATCAATTTAGATGCAGGAACATATTATATTAGTTTTGATTTAAAAATAAACTCAGGTAATCAATCACGTGCTTTAAACTTGATTGCACCAAGTAATAGAGATGGATTTGAATTTATTAGTAATCATATACCTACTGCTAATTATCAAAGATATTGTGCTAGTTTTACATTAAATTCTTCTAAGGAAATATCAGATATATTAATACAAAAATTTTATAATGATGAAACTTGTTCGTTTAAGATAAAAAATGTAATGATTAGTAGTTCAAGTGATTATACTTACGAACCTTACACAGGAGGGCAACCAAGTCCAAGTCCAGACTATCCACAAGAAATTAAAACTTTGAGTTTTGATAAAATAACAAGGTGTGGAAAGAATTTGTTTGATTATGAAGATACTATTAGCGTGACATCAGGAATAACAGTAGACGATGAAGGCTGGATTACAATATCTGGTGAAAATAATAACAATAGCGGTACTGTCTATAAGAATTATTTTTGTGATACCATGCGTTTAAAATATAATACTGATTACAACATTGTTATTGAAATAAAAAATGTTACTGGTATTGGATATATAAGTTTTATATCAGCAGATGCTAATAAATCTGTTCAACAATTTAAAAATAGTTTTAATAAACAATTAGACTCTTTAAAAAATGGAGAAATTATAAATGCTATTATGACTTCAAAAGCTGATTTTTCGAATGTAACGATTGGAATGAGGACTTTTGTAAGTTTTGTTTCAGGACAATCTGGTTCAATAACATTCAGAATATCAGTATTAGAAGATACAACAGTAACACCTCAAAACTTTGTTTATGAACCATACCAAGCTACAGAATATGCAATAGACTTACAAGGTAATGAGATGGTTGAACTTCCTGATGGAGTTAAAGATGAATTAGTTATTGATAAAGAAGGTAACGTTAGTTTAGTTAAGAACATTGGTAAAGTTGTACTTGATGGTAGTGAAGACGATTGGAATATGATTGTCGAGAATGAAAAGTATAGATTTTCTACAGGTGTTATACAAAATCTTGTAAAACCTTCTACTACTTGTCTTAGTAATTATTTTATAAGTGGTAGTAACAGTGACGGTGATTACTTTGTAGAAAATACTATTGAAATTGCTCCAAGTGGTGGGATTACTATTTGTACTTATGTAGTTTCTAATTCTGTAGAAGAGTTGAAGGTGTGGTTACAAGAGCATAATGTTACCGTTTATTACCAATTAGCTAATCCACAACCAATTCCACTAGGAAAACTAACTGATATTATTACAACATTAAATGGAACAAATAATATTTCAATCAATGGAAATGTGCCAACAAATATATCAGCTACTTACGCATTAGATATAAAAAAATACGTAGATAATAAATTAGCAGAAATTTCAACTGCAATGATAGAGGAGGGATAATATGTATAATGTGTTTAAAAATGCTTTAAAGAGCGATTATGATTTAAAAGATATGCTAAATAAGATAGCAGAGTATTATATCAAAGGAAACATTTCAAAAGAAGAAAAAGAAGAGTTAGAGGAAGAGGCAAGAACAAATGCTAATCCAATTAATTCTTATGAGCCTCTTGAAACACAATTAAACGAGGCATTTGAGAGAATTAAGTCTTTAGAAAGCAGAGTATCTATTTTAGAAGGAAACAGTACGGAAGAGCCAACAGAAGAATATCCAAAATTCAAACAACCTACAGGCTCTTACGATGCTTATAATACAGGGGATAAAGTTACTTACAATGGAAAGAGATACATCTGTCAAATGGATGGATGTGTGTGGAATCCAGATGTTTATCCAACAGCTTGGGAAGAAGTGAAGGAGAGTGAATAATATATGGAAATAACTTATGTAGTAATAATAGCAGTAGTAGCTTATATACTAGGTGCTATTACTAAAATATTTATAGGCACAGTACCTAATAAATACATTCCTATACAGAATGTAATAGTAGGTACAATAAGTGCCTTAATATGCTTTTTCACGGGCATAGAGCCTAACTTACTACAGGCATTAGTATTATGTTTAGTAGCGACTATGGGAGCCGGCGGAATAGCTGATTTAATTAATATTAAAAATAAGTAGAGAAAGGAAAGTGAAAATATGATTAATGATAAAATGTTAGATTTATGCAAAGAAGTAGTAGTTAATTATTTCAATGATAATGTTGATAAAACTGATGGATTAAAAATAAATAAGGATAATGTCTTTATTGTATGGTTTAGTAAAACATTACAAAACTTTAAAGCATTAGTAAGTACTACTGTCTCAGACGGTATGTATTATGAACTAACTTACAATGGAGATAAGAAAGAACTATACTTAGATGCCTATAAAAAATGGGAAAATAAATGCATTAAAGTAGAGGAGGAATAATATATGGCAACATTTAAAGAAGGTACAAGCCTTCCAAAAGAAGAAGCTAGTTTAGAAGAAGTAAAAAATGGAATAGCAGAAGATGGAAAAGGAAGTGATGAGTAATGGAAATAATTGAAATGTTAGCCCCACTTGGTTATAGTTGCAGACCAGGTATATCAAGAACTGGATTTAAAGGTATAACTATCCATAACACATCAAATCATAATAAAGGTGCTAATGCTATAGCTCATGCTAATCTTTTAAGAGGGTCTTGGAAGAATGTAACTACATCATGGAATTATGTAGTAGATCAAGATAGAGCAGTAAGATGTGTGCCAGAAAATGAGGTAGCTTGGTGCCAAGGAGATGGTAGAGGCGATGGAAACATGAAAACTATCTCAATTGAAATATGTGATAATTCTGATGGAGATATAAGAAAAGCTACTGATAATGCAGTAGAACTATCTGCAGAAATATTAAAAAGATATGGTGTTAAAAATGCTAGTAGTTACTTATTTCAACATAATCACTGGACTGGTAAAGATTGTCCTTACGACATAAGACGAGGTAATCCTTATGACTGGAATACATTTGTTGCCAAAGTCCAAGAAAAACTAAATGATGGAGGTTCTAGTTCTACAGCAGACCAAATACTAAAAGTAGGGTCAAAGGTAAAATTTAATGGAGTGTTTAAAGTAAATGAAATAATATTACCTAATAGCAAATATCCTAACGGTGCTATTGGATGTTATGATACTTGTTATGGCTATCCATGCGATCCAAATGACTACATTCCTAGTGGACCAATTGCTAAATGTAATTCTGATGGAAGCAATGCAGATTATGATGCAATTTTAAATGTTGGCGATTACTGGAAATGTGATAACATCTTTACTGTTAAAGGTGTAGAATTACCAACTAAATATTTAAAAAATGGTGTTGCAATTCTTGAAGCTGATGGAGTTCAATTTAGATGTGATTGTGGACCTTTATATGAAGTATCTAATAATTAAAAGGTAGAGTCAATAAGCTCTACCTGTTTTTTTTGTTAATTTTTTCTTTTTGTTGGTACTAATTAACAAAGTCCTCCTGGATTTTGAAATACCATTTTGGTAATTGTATTTATATTTCTAAATGTATAACAGTTAGCAAGGACTCTATTTACACCAACATTACCAACCATAAGCATACCATAATCTCCTTCACCAACTGCTTCTGCTCGCATTAATCTTGCTAGTAAATCTAATTCTTTACTTGTATATTGAATTAATTGAGACATATAATCACCTAATATACTTTATGTTTTTTATAATAATTTGTTCTATTAAGTAGTATAAATTTGTGATAAAATTAAAGTAGAGGTGGTGCTTGTGAAGAAGAAAAGAAAAAGAAGAGTTGTAATTACTATATTTATTATTTTACTATTGGCTTTAGCAGGAGGAGCTTACTATTATTTTATTTATCTTGGTAATGATGTGCCTTTAGTAGAAAAAAAGGAAGAGTTAAAGGTTTATGATGTTAATAGTAATAAACGTCCTATTGCTGTTATGATCGATAATAATGTAGAAAATGATGAACAAGTAGGATTACAAGATGCTTATTTAACTTATGAAATTATTGTTGAAGGTGGATTAACTAGAATAATGGCTATATATAAAGATGTAGATACTAGTGTAATTGGGCCTGTTAGAAGTAGTAGGCATTATTTTTTAGATTATGCACTTGAAAGTGATGCAATATATGCTCATTATGGATGGAGTACTTATGCAGAGAATGATATAAAGGCTCTTTCTGTTGATAACATTAATGGACTTTATGATGATGCTTTTTATCGTGATAGTAGTATTGCTGCTCCTCATAACGTTTTTACTAGTATTGATAATTTATATTTAAAAGCTGAAGAGTTAGGTTATGATACTACATCTAGTGATTATGAGAATTTAAATTATGTTAGTAAAAAGGTAGATTTAGAGAAAACTGATAATTCATTAAACTGTGATGGTGAGAATTGTAGTTTAGAAGGTACTTCTTTAACTAGTATTGAGATTCCTTATTCTAATAGTGAAGTTAGAAGTTATACTTATGATAGTGATAATGGTTATTATCTTCGTTATATGAATGGTATTCCTCATACTGATAGAGATAGTAAAGAACAATATCATTATAAAAATATAATTATTATGAAAGTAGATAATAGTACTCTTGATGATTATGGTAGACAAGATTTAGATACAGTAGGAAGTGGGGAAGGATATTATATTACTAATGGTTATATGATGCCTATTACTTGGGAGAAAGATTCTAGAAGTGGTAAAACTTATTATTCTTATAGTAATGGTGATGAAATAAAGGTGAGTGATGGTAATACTTTTATACAAGTAATGCCTAGTGATAGGGATATAGTTGTTAATTAATATGGAGGTTTTAGATTATGGGAATGGCAGATAAAATGAAAGAAAAAGCTTTGCCTGGTACTAGTGTTGTAAGGTCAAGTAAAGTTGTAAAAAGTATTGATAAAGCAGATGCGTTTGAATTGAATAATGCAAATGAAGTTATTGCTTTACAAAATAGAAGAGAAGATATTGCTAGTACAGAAACATTTAAAGGATATAAATCTGTGGACAGTCCTTATGTTAAGAAACTTGTAAGATGATAATAAAAGACTATCTATGAATGAATATAGATAGTCACTTTTTTTATTCCCATTTTCTTTATTGGTAGGGAACACCGCTTTTTTCATTCCCGTTTTTTGTTTGGTAGGGAACACCGCTTTTTTCATTCCCGCTTTTTGATTGGTGGGGAACACCGCTTTTTAATTATGCTTATAATGTATCATGTTTTTAACGCTTTGTAAATAGTATATTTTTTGTCAAGTTTTGGAAACTTTTTCTTTAAAGTTTAATTATTATTTAAACTATGTTAAAATTTAGTTGGGTGGTAGTTGTGAGAAAGCCAAAGTCTTTATGTGAAGTTAGGATTAAACCTAATCGTAATAAAAAGAAAATAATTATAATTAGTGTTATTAGTGTAGCATTGTTTTTAATATTAATAGGTCTTTTCTACTTTTTGTTATCTATGAATGATAATAAATCTAATAAAAAAGAAAAGATAAAAATAGATGATGCTAGTACTGTGGAGAAAAAGGATTTAACTGTTTACGATGTTAATAGTAATAAACGTCCTATTGCCGTTATGATTGATAATAATGTAGGTAATAATGCTCATGTAGGATTACAAGATGCTTATTTAACTTATGAAATAATAGTAGAAGGTGGATTAACACGTATAATGGCTATTTTTAAAGATGTTAATACTAGTGTTATTGGTCCAGTTCGTAGTAGTAGACATTATTTTTTAGATTATGCTCTTGAGAGTGATGCTATTTATGCTCATTATGGGTGGAGTACTTTTGCACAAAATGATATTAGAGCTTTAGGTGTTAATAATATAAATGGTCTTTATGATAATGGTTATTATCGTAATTACAATATTGCTGCACCTCATAATGTTTTTACTAGTATAGAAGATTTATATAATGTTGCAGGAAGTAAAGGTTATAGTACTACTAGTGATAATTATAGTCTTTTGAATTATACTCCTGATGATGTTAATTTTGATACTACAAGTGACTTGTTAACTGCTAATACCATTAGTATGACATATTCTTATAGCCAGGTTAGGAGTTATACTTATGATTCTACTAATAGATATTATTTACGTTATATGAATAATAGTCCGCATACTGATAGAGATAGTAGTGTACAATATCATTATAAAAATATAATTATTATGAAAGTAAATAACTATACATTAGATAGTTATGGAAGACAAGATTTAGATACTGTAGGTAATGGGGAAGGATATTACATTACTAATGGTTATGCTATACCTATTACTTGGAGTAAAGATTCTAGAAGTGGTAAGACTCATTATTATTATGGTGGTAATGAGTTAGTTGTTAGTGATGGTAATACGATGATACAAGTAGTACCTGTTAATAATAGTATTACAATTAGTTAGGGGGGACTTATGAAGAAATTAAGTAAATATAAAAATGACATTATTAGTGTTTTAACTTTAATTATTATTAGTTTAGTTATTGTCTTAATACTTGTTAACTTTACTAATTTTTTTGGCTCTAAAAAAGACTGGCTTAGTCAACACATTATGTTTCCTGATTATTTAAGAAAACTATTCTATGATACAGGAGACTTTTTTCCTAACTTTGCTTTTAATCTTGGAGGAGGACAAAATATCTATAATATTTCTTATTATGGACTTTTTAATCCTATTATTTTAATTTCTTATTTATTACCTTTTGTATCTATGATGACTTATATTGAGTTTAGTATGATTGTATGTTTAATAATAAGTATTATTTTAATGTATTATTTTTTAAGAAGAAGATTTGATTCAAAAGTTAGTTTTGTTAGTACTTTATTATTTTTAACTGCAGGTTGTTTTATTTTTCATTTGCATCGCCATATTATGTTTGTAGATTATATGCCGTTTTTACTTATGGCTTTAATAGGTGTTGATAAGTATTTTGATAAGAAGAAAATATCTTTATTAGTTATATCTATCTTCTTAATGATTTTAACTAGTTATTACTTTAGTGTTGTAGGATTAGTTTGTGTTTTGCTTTATGGTATTTATAGATATATAGAAGATAAGAAAAGTGAGAAAATTACTGTTAAAGCTTTTTTTAAAGATGGTTTTAAATATCTTTTTATAATGTTGATACCAGTTCTTTTAAGTTATGTTTTATTACTTCCAACTCTTTATTCTTTACTTGATGGTAGGACTGCTACTAATAAGGATATTTCATTACTAGGATTACTTATTCCTAACTTTGATATTTCTAATACTTTATATTCTGCTTATTCTCTTGGATTAAGTGCTATCTTTATAATTTCTTTAATATATGGAATAGTAACTAAGAAAAGAGAAGTTAAAGTAATTAGTATAATCTTTAGTATTTTGTTAGTTTTTCCTGTCTTTGACTATATATTTAATGGGGGAATGTATCTAAATGGTAAAGCTTTTATACCAATGTTACCTCTTGCTATCCTCTTAATTAGTTATTTCCTTAAGAATGTTTTTAATAATAAAAATAAGTTAAAGATTAGTATTATTATCTCTTTAATAGTTGTAGTTATTAATCTTCTTGTTTTTCTTTATAAGAGTGAGTACTTGTGTTTATTATTTGTATTTGATATGGTTCTTTTAATTATCTTTTTACTTATTAGTCTTAAGTTTAAAAAGAAGATGATTCTATATATCTATCTTGGTATTATTTCATTAATTATTGCTATTCCTACTAATTTTTCTGATATCTTTGTAACTAAAGAGTTTTATGATACTTTAGATTATGAAGAGACTAGTTCTAAAGTAAAACAAGTATTAGATAATGATAATAGTTTTTATAGAATGAGTGATCAAAGTGTTAAGTTAGATAAGTCTAATTATATTTATGATGTCGATTACTATACAGGTAGTATTTACTCTTCTTTATCTAATTCTTATTATAAAGATTTCTATAATAATTTAATTAATAATGAATTTATTTATAGAAGTTATGGAATGCTTACAGGTAATAATAATATTTTCTATAACTTTTATATGGGTAATAAGTATTTACTTAATAGTAGTAATAATATGTTAGGTTATGAGAAAGTTTCTGATGGTATTTATAGAAATGAAGATGTTTTACCTATTGGATACAGTACTAGTAAGATAATGAGTTTAGATGAGTATAAGAGTCTTAATTATTTTGAGAAGTTAGATGCTTATTTGAATTATGCTATTGTAGATGGGGATTATAGTGATAGTTATGTTAAGGAAGTAAAAGATTATGTTCCAGATTATAATGTTTTAGAAAGTAAGAATTTAAGTATAGAAGAGGATAATGGTAAATATTTTATTAAAGCTTCTAAAGATAATAAGTTAGTTGTTAAGTTAAATAATGTTAGTGATAGTGATATTTTACTTTTAAGATTTAAAATGCTTTATGATAATAAGTGTAGTGAAGATGATTCTTATATTACTATTAATGGAGTGAGTAATAAGCTTAGTTGTAGAAGATGGAAGTATCATAATAATAATTATATGTTTGAATATTCTTTGAGTGGAGATACCTTAGAAATTACTTTTAGTGAGGGTAAGTTTAGATTAACTGATTTTGATATGGCTTTATATGATTATAACGATTTAGTATCTATTAATGATGAAATATCTCCTTTTGTTATTGATAGAGATAAGACTAAAGGTGATGTTATAGAAGGTAATATTAATGTAAAAGATGATGGTTACTTTAAACTATCTATTCCTTATGATGAAGGTTTTGAAATATATGTAGATGGTGAAAAGACTACTTATGAAGTTGTTAATAAAAGTTTTATTGGCTTTAAGATAAATGAAGGTAATCATAATATTAGAATTGTTTATACTTCTCCTTTATTTAAAGAAGGTTTAGTTATATCTTTTGTTGGTTTAGTTTTGTTTGTAGGAACTGTTGTTTATTATAGAAAAAGAGAAAAATCTGTTGATTAATTGTATGCATTTATGATATATTGATTATGTGGAAAAAAATGTTAAATCATTTTTGCAAGGGGCCTATGGGAAAACGGAGGGCTCCCTATTTTTCTTTTGTAATAAATTATATTTGTTATAGACTTAAATCTTTTGCTTTGAT
>CALVIY010000003.1 GCA_944331955.1 uncultured Bacilli bacterium | reverse complement strand
AGTGTACTATCTAGAAAATATGTTTGTCAATACATTTTTTCGATTTTTTAGTATAAATTTCCTATTATATAAAAAAAGAAAAAGAGCATAAGCTCTTTTAGGAGTAATGACAAAATGTCATTTACTTAATTGACCGGATAGGAGTAAGACTTCCGATCTTGTACATATTATGATAATTAAACTATGTCAATTATATATGTACATTATTATAGTATCTAATTTTTTTTAAATTATACATAAAATTAAAATAAATGTGTTATAATTTCAAAGGATGCAATTGGAGGAATTTAAATGAATATAGATGAGTTAAGAAATTTAAAAAGAAAATTAGAAAGTAAAAAAGAAAAATATGTAGTAGTTAATAATATAAATAATATTTTAAGTCCTACAAGTGATGCAAGAACACTTAATGAATTTAAAAAAATTGAAAATACAGAAGAAGTTGTAGAAAAATGTGAAAAATTAATAGAAAATACAGTAAGATTTTTAAGTAGGAATGAAATAGCGTATAATCAAATTGAACTTAGTTCTATTCCTGGTTTTTTGTGCAAAATTGATTATGTTAAAAGTTTAAACTTTAATAATAAAAATAAAAGTGAAATCATTATTGAGGCAATTACTAATGCTAATTTGAAAGCTCATGGAAAACAAAGAGTAGATTTTGATTTTATTAATTTGGAAGAATTAAAAGATAATGTTTCTGACACATATATACCAATAGAGTTTTTCTTATCATATAAAGGAACTGGGATAGATGATATTAATATCAAAGATTATCAAGAATGTTTTGGTTATAAAAAAAGTTATGATGATATTTTAAAAGAACGTGTCAGTGGTATTGTTAATCTTGAGAAGTTTATTATGGAAATTAGAAATTTAGGATATGATATTGGTATATCTTCTTCTATTTATCTTTTAACTATGGATGATTATATAAAAAGTGTTATGGAAGATAGTGAAGAATTATTAAATATAACAGTTGATTTTAGAAAAGAAAAAGTAATGACAAGAAATAATATGAGGTGGTAAAAATGAAGATTGTATTATTAGAAGAACTTGGAGTAGAAAATGAAACTATAGAAAAATATAAGAAAAAATTAGAAGAGTTGGGACATACTTTTATATCATATAAAAAAGATAATGATATAAATAAACAGATAGAACGAGTTAGTGATGCAGATGTTTTAATACTTGCTAATATGCCTCTTGATGAAAGGATAGTTAAAAATGCTAAGAATTTAAAATATATTGATGTTGCTTTTACTGGTGTTGATCATATTCCAGTAGAACTTGCTAAGAAGAATGGTATTGCAATTAGTAATGCTAGTGGTTATGCAACAGACGCAGTGGCAGAATTATGTATTAGTTTTATGATTCAACTGCTTAGAAATATTAAAGAAAATGAAGAAAGTCTTAGAAATAATGGTACTAAAGAGGAATTTGTTGGTAATTTATTAAATGGTAAGACAGTTGGAATAATAGGTGCAGGAGAAATTGGCAGAAGAGTAGCTTTTCTTTGTAAAGCCTTTGGATGTAAAGTTATCGCTTATAATCGAAGTGTGGTTGATGATAGTAATATTGATGAACAAATGGAATTAGATGAGTTACTAAAGGAAGCTGATATTGTATCATTACACTGTCCATTAACTAAAGAAACAGAAGGAATGATTGGAAAAATAGAATTATCTCTTATGAAAAACAGTGCTATTTTGATTAACACTGCTAGAGGCGCAATTGTTAATACAGATGATTTAGTATATGCTTTAAATAATGACATGATTAGAGGAGCTGCTATAGATGTTTATGATAAAGAACCACCTCTATCTAAAGATTATCCTCTTTTAAAAGCTAAAAATGTTATTTTAACACCACATATGGGATTTTCTTCTTTAGAGTCTATGGAAAAAAGAGCGGATATTGTGTTTGATAATTTGTTTTCCTATTTAGATGGTAATTTAAAAAATAAGATTTAAATATAAATAAGATATATGCGATATAATGTAGATAGAAGATAAAAACGGAGTGATTACATATGTTTTCTTTATTGGTGGTTTTATGTAATTTAATAATTGCATTCTTAATGCTATTTGATATTGCTGAATTATTGTCAGTATTTTTAGATGTAAATGATCTTATTATTAAGATAATGTTATTACCGTTTTTAATTGCCTTTATATCTTTCTTGGCGGAGTTTATTTTTTTCTATGTTAAAAAAGAAAATAGTAATTATATTTTATAGTATAAGGTCAAAATATATTCAAGCACCTTTTTCTAACTATTTTATATGCTAATTATAGGAGGTGCTTTTATGTCTAAAAATTTAAACAAGTTAATTGGTAATACACCAATGGTTAAGATAAAATATCGTTATGAGAATAGGGAAGGCTATGTTTATGCCAAATTAGAGTATTATAATTATACGGGGAGTATTAAAGATCGCCTAGCTTATTATATAATAAAAAAAGCAAAGGAAGAAAATGTTTTAAAAGAAAATCAAGCGATAGTAGAAGCGACAAGTGGTAATACAGGTATTTCTTTTGCTGCTTTAGGTGCATATTTTTCTCATCCAGTTCATATTTTTATGCCCGATTGGGTTAGTGAAGAGAGAATAAAGATAATGAAACTTTATGGTGCTAATGTATATTTAGTTAGTAAGGAAGAAGGGGGATTTAAGGAAGCGGTTAAAAGAAGTGAAGAATTTGCCTCTAAAATAAACGGGTTTTTACCAAGACAATTTGAAAATTCATTAAATATAGAAACTCATTATTTAACTACTGCTAAAGAAATACTAGATCAAGTGAAGGAAATAGATACCTTTGTTAGTGGTATAGGTACAGGTGGAACAATAATTGGAGTTGCTAAAAGATTAAAAGAGTATAATAAAAATATTAAAATAATTGCTTTAGAACCTGATAAGATGCCTCTTTTAAGTGGTGGTGACATTATAGGTGATCATAAAATTGAAGGAATAGGGGATGAATTTATTCCTAAACTTGTTGACTTTAATTTAATAGATAAAGTTATTACTATTAACGATTTAGATGCTATTAATATGAGTAGAATTTTAGCATCTAAATTAGGTCTTGGAGTAGGTATTTCTTCAGGAGCAAACTTTTTAGCAAGCGTGTTAAGTGGTGGAAAGAATGTAGTAACTGTATTTCCAGATGATTTAAAGAAATATTTATCTACCGATTTATCAAAAGATATAGATAATAACAAAGAGCTTTTGTCTAATAAAATAGAATTACTAGGTTTTGAAGTAGTTAGTTAACTTTAAATGATAATAATAAAAAGAACTTTTAGCAAGTTCTCAGTCTATATTAAGTTGAATTAGTTCGACTAATCTTACAATAGTGTGTACAACAACTTTTATGGAACAATATTCTTTTGCTTTTCTTTAATTAATATAATATATTTATCTAAATCAATAGAGCTTACACGATTAATAAAACTATCGATTAGTTCTTTTGATAATATACAATATTGATACGGCTTACTTGGATAATATTCACTAGGATATTCTTTATAATCATCCTTTGTTATTTGATATTTTTTAGATATATATTCATTTAAACAATCGTATGCAAAATATAAATCTTTGCAAAATTTCTCATAACTATTCTCTAATAAGTATTTATCAGAGAAACATTCTTTAAAAAACAAATAATCTGTAACTAAATGTAAAAACCATCCTAATTCAAAATCATCAAGAGTTTTGTGTTCCTTTAAAAAAGCATATAAATTAACTTTACCTCGAACATGACTTATGTTATCTTTTCCACGATTTATATCAGTATAATGAGATTTATCACTGTCTTCGGTTGCATCAGGATAAAGAGTACCAGCAATTACTTTTTCATAATCTAATTCATTATGTTTTTCTAAATATTTTTTAGCGATAGCTAGATGAATTGTAGCAGAAGCCATAATATCACTCTTTCTAAATGAGGTAAATTAATTTCTATAAGTATTCTATCATAAAGTTAAGTATATTAAAATTCGAAACAAAAAGCTTGAGTTTATTTTTGAATATTATGATGTATTAATCGAAGTTACAGCAATTACCTACATAAATTATAGTGAGTAATAACTACTAATTATTTAAAATATACTGATTTTGTGTTACAATATTTCATACAAAAGGAGGACTATTATGATTAGCGAAGAATATAATATACAAGTTTATAATAGTTATGTGGATTTTCCAATTTCAATGACTAATATAGAGGATTTTAACTTTGAAAAACTTTTATCACATCCAAATCCTCAAGTAAGAGAATTTAATTTTATTGTAATTACAAAGTGTACAACAGAAGGAAACACAACAACAGTTCAGCCAATAATAGTAATATTTAATAAAAACGATTGGAATGTAAGATGCGAATATATTGAAAATCTGTATCATAACGTAAGTATCAAAACAGTGTGTAGTAATAGATGTCAAATTTTAGATTTTACTGGCGATTTAATAAAATTTCCTTGTAGTAATCAAGAAGAAATCATAAATAGATTTAATATTTCTTCTAAAAAATTAATTGTTAAAAATAAAATAAAATCATTAATTAGACATAAATAAAAACACAATTTTGCTTTGCGGCTTGATGAAATTATGTTTAAATGCTTTCCAAAAAGAAAATTTTTATGTTTGTTAGCAATTTATTACCACTCGAAAAGCTCGAGTTTATCTTTAAAACTGGTGCGAGTAAGAAAGTTATTTCAAACTTTTTTTCGCTAAAGTAAGTAATCAATACAAAATTTGTATCAATTTCTTAATATAATTATAACACTTATTTATATTTTATCAATGTCTATTCCACGGTTACTAAAAGTTTTTTTAACTTTTTGCATATCTCTATATCTTCCATATTTAATTTCTTCCTCATAATCTTCAAAATCAACATTATCTTTATTTTTAGAAATTTCTTTTTCAATATCATATGGAATATTAACAAATTCATAGGAAAAAACATCATAATCTCTAGAATTCATTTTACCTTTTATTATAAAATAATTTGCATTAACGGTGTTTTTAATATTTGCATCCTTTTCTTCATTTCTAAATACATCAATAGAATTTCCAACAGAACCAACATTAATTAAGACTCTATTATATAATTTTTGCATATATTGCATATGAGAATGTCCATATAAAACTATATCTGCTTTTTCTTGTGTTATTGTATTTTCACTTGGTAAAAAAATACTATATAAATTTTCAATTTTATCAATATTCCCTACATGAATATCTATTCCATTTGGATGGGCATGAAGCATTCTTACTAATCGTCCACTAATATACATTTCATAACAAAATGGTAATGATTGTAAATAAGATAATTCTTCATTACTAAATTTTTCTCTTATCCAATTCCTTCTTATTTGACTAGATTGTGGTAATTCACTAATATCTATGTCATTTCTAGAATAATAATCTTCACAATTTCCCTTTATAATAACGCTACATCTTTTTTTTACTAATTCTAAGCATTCATGCATATTAGTTCCTTTAGCAATTATATCGCCTAGACAAATTATTTGGTTAATATTTCTTTTATCTATATCTTCTAAGACTTTTTGTAATGCTTCTAAGTTACCATGTATGTCTGAAATAATAGCAATTTCTTCCATCTATATCCATCCCTTCTACAATTTACTAAACTTATTAAACCATCTAACATATATTTTACCATATTTTTATCAATTATCTTTCAAAATCATCACTTTTATCATTATTTTTGTTATTTTGTATCATCTCAATGTCATTGTCATCAAGTATATCTTCATCATATAAATCGTTTATAAAGTCATCATATTTATCATTAGAAAAGAATTTGTTTTGTAAAAATTCTATAAACTTTTTCCATAACTTTTTAAAGTAGTCAACTATATTTTGAAGTTCTGATACCTTGTCTTCTAACTCATCAATAGTTTCGTTAGCATCATTTAAATCATATTTTAATTCTTCAATTCTATCATCACGAGTTTTAATTTTCTTTTTTAAATTTCTAACTTCATTAGAATGTTCTCTTAAATCATCTTCATATTTTTGTAAGACTATATTTATATCATTTGCATCTCTTAAATTAGAAGTAGTATCATTGGTTTGTTCTATATATTTTTTGATTTTATCTACATCTTCATTTGAAATAGTGTAATTACTTTTATTCATAATAGTAGGTTTTAAATTATCAATAATACCATTAATCTCATTAGATTTATTTTGTAATTCATCTGCTTTACTATTTAATTCTTTTAGTTGTTTTTTGTATTTTTCTTGTTCTCGTTTGAATTTTTTATATTCATTCATATTTGCAACATTAATATCAACATTTCTGCCTTCTTCTTTTATTTTAAGAGTATAGTTTAAATGATAAATTCTATTGAACGAATTAATACAATATTCTCTCATTTTATCTTGAATATTGACTAAACTTATTTTATTAAAGACATCGGATTTACCAACTTGTTTTTCCATACCATTTTTCATTCCATCTTTAAAAGGCACTCCAACAATATGTAAATGTGGACTAGATTCATCAAAATGAATGGTGGCATTTGCTATTTTAAAGTTAGGTACAACTTCTTCTAAATCTGCTATTTGTTCTCTAAAAACTTCTATCATTTTATGCTTAAATTTATCATCTTTATCAACCCAAAAATCCATGTCGCCAAGTTCAATGATAATCTCACAAGCAAGATCTCTTTTATTATCATTTGAGATATGATTAAAATAGTTTTCTATCTTTCTATCATTTCTAGTTTGTTTTTCGTTGTATTTAATTCTTGCATTTTCAAACAATTCTAGATACAAATTTTTAGTATCTTCTACAATAGATGAAGTACCTCTAATCGTGTAGATTAATTCTTTATCATCATCATATTTTCGTAAATTATGTTTATCAACTTTTGATAATTGCTGATGATTTTGTATTGCATTATTAGATAGAGAAGTAGTTCCAGTTTCAGTATTTTTTACACTTCTTCTTGCTTTCTTTGATTTATTTTTATCATTACTTAAATGTAACGAATAAGATAATTCTTCCTTATCATCCATATTTTTATAACCGCCTTTATAAACAAGAGTCCTACTATTTATAGTAGGGTAATTTTGGTTTGTCAAAATCTCTAACCCCCTATATATTTTGACATTGCACGTTGTTTATATCAAAATATGGGGGCTAAGGTTTAGGCAACCTTAGAATCCACCTGTCTTATTTCGTAATATTCCAAAACTTCGTAATGGAATAAAACTACATAAGACTTTTAAACAATCTATCGCTAATTTCATTTGCTTTGCAAACAAAACTTACCACGATTGTTATAACTTTTTTAGAAAAAGTTAACAAAAATCTTCTTCATTAACATTATCTGGTATTGTTTCAAACACATCTCTAATATTAACTTTTATATCATTAGGATTGTTCTTTGTAGCAAACATTCCCATTGATACATAATCTTTATTGCCATTATTATTTTCTTGTAATGGGAATATTCTAATTGGCACTTCATTTTTTTGAAGTGGAAACATATCTAATTTTTCAGTTTCTTTATAAAGTGTACCTTTGTAAAAATTTACTTCATAATATTCGTTTAATCTACATAAATGTTGCAATACATCCTTTATAGGTAAGTACTCACTATATCTAACAACATTATCTACACATATACCATTAAAGTCATAAGTAAGTGGTCTTTGCTTATCAATATATCCTTGCTTATATAATTCTTCAAAATCACTATAAAAGGTACTTCTAAAATTAACTTGTTTAATTTCGTAATTATTATCTTTCATTTCAAGGTCAACATCATCAATATATCTCATAACTATATCTGCTTTAGTTGCCCTATCAAGTAAGTCCCAGTTTTCATTAAAAGCATAATAGGAAATAGGGAGTTTTACTTTATTAATAAAGTCCATATCTCTTTTTAATAGAATATCATTGATAGTAAAGTTTAATTGTTCTGCTTGTTCGTTTTCTAATAGTTTTGAATTGATAAGTTCGACTTGTTCTTCAATTATTTTAGTTTCTTCTTTAAATTCTTCTTCTGTAAATAGGGAATCAATATATGCTTTTTTGATTCTTTCTTTTTTATTATTTAGTTTTTTTAGTTCTTTACTTAATTCTTCTTTTGGATTATCTATTTTAGATTTTAATACTGGTAGAAAAAATTCATTAACAACATTATCATATTCTAAAATATCAGCAAGTAATGTTTTAACTGCATCTTCTATTTTTGTTTCTTTAATTGTTATTTTACAAACATTACATTGATAGTAATAATATACTTTACCATTTTTCTTTCTTGTTGCATTGCCACCTAATATCCTTCCACATTTAGGACATCTTAACTTTTGTAAGAATAAGTATTCTTTATCTCGTTTATAATTTCTAGAGTTTTTTCTCTTTTGTACTTGGCATTCTTCCCATAATTCTTTAGATACTAATGGTTCTACAACATTTTTATAATAAGTAGCATGATTTGTCTTTTTGCCATGCACATAATCTCCTTTATAAATCTCATTTTCGAGTATTCTTAAAATTGTACTATCACACCAATTTGTTTTTCCAAATACCTTTTCATTATTATAAATATTAGCAATAGTTTGATAGGAATTACCCTCAAAATATAAATTAAATATTCTTATTACTTCATCTTTTGTAAGTGGATCTATAACAAGTTTTTTATTTACATGTTTATAGCCAAATGGGGCTTTGTTTGGAATATTTCCAACTTTTATTGCGCCTGCCAAACCTATTTTAGTTCTCTCACTTGTTCTTTCTATTTCATTTTGTGATACTGTTGTAAGTAGTCTTGCAACCATTCTGCCATTTGCATTAGTAGTATTTATATCATCATTTGCACAATCTAGGTAAGCATTATTTTCTTCTAAAAATTTCATTATGTTTTCCCAGTCATAAACACTTCTTGTAAGTCTATCTAGTTTTAAAACTACAATAGTATTACATTTTTTATTTTTAATATCTTCTTTTAATTCTTCAAATGCTGGTCGTTTATTTCCGGTTTTTGCACTTATTCCAGCATCTTTATAAACTTTATAAATCTCATAACCTTTATATTCACACATAGCACGAAGTCTTTTTTCTTGCTCTGGCAAACTAAAACCCTCTCTGGCTTGATCTTCAGTACTAACCCTTATGTATATTCCAGCAATTTTCTTTTCTTCATTCATAAACTTTAATCCTTTCTTATTTTTCATCAAAAAAAGAGGCGACAAAGACACTAAGTTTTATGTCTTTGCACCTCTATTTCTTCTTAATTAAATATAGTTTTTTATTTTCTTCACTAATTGTTTCATATGATAATTTATAACCATCTGACTGATTCATTAATTGGTGGAACACATATACTAATCTTTGATCGCCATAATCTATTTGTGGATACATTTCTGTGATAAATCCAAAATATAAATCTTTGAAATTTAAACTATTCTTAATAGCATTATAGATTTCATTAGTTTTTGCCTCTAATGTATCCTCCAAAAAGATAACAGTTCCAAATTCATCAATAGTTGGTGCACCATAACTATGTTTTGGATACAATCTTTTTACTGGTGAATATAAAAAATGATTATCATTATAAATTGATTTAGGAACCAAAATTTCACTATCTTCCAAATAACCATATGCTCCATCAATACCATACTCATCTAATTCTGAATAAACTACTTTATTAGATAATAAATATGGATTATACTCTGTTAAATTTTTTGATAATGATAGTGGTGCCGATTGTAATAATTCTAATATTCTTTCATAATTGTTAGGATTAAATCCCTCTGATATCATATATTTTAACATTAATAAAGAATCTTTCTTTTCCATAATATCCCCCTTAAATTGAGGATTACTATATCATAAAAACCTATAGGTGTCAATTTTTTCTGATGCAAAATCAAGACATAATTCCCATTTTTTGCCTATTTAAAGGTGATTTTAGAAGAAGTTGGTATATTTATATATAATTAGTTTATTTGTTTTATATAGGTCTCTAAATCTGATAATTTAATGTTTTTAGATAAATTTTCAACAAATATTTCATTAGAATAATTAAATGCTAGAAATGTAATACCTTTAATAATTATTCTATGAGGTTCA
Organism: uncultured Bacilli bacterium; assembly: GCA_944331955.1. Taxonomy (GTDB): domain Bacteria; phylum Bacillota_I; class Bacilli_A; order RF39; family UBA660; genus Onthousia. The sequence continues at coordinate 60,746 of CALVIY010000003.1, read as the reverse complement.
ATATAATTTAAATTTGTTTTATTAATTTTTCTTATATTACCATTAATAATAATTGGAGTAGTATTACAAAAACTACATATAAATTCAATTTTTTTCTTTAATTCGTTATCAATTTCCAATTTTTCCTTTATAATATTTACCATTTAAACCTGTCCTTTCTTTCTTAAACACTAAAAAAGTACCAACTTCCTTAGAAATTGATACTTGTATATTTAAGCCCTTAACTATAAAAGTTCGGACAGATTGCTTACTGGTGCCGGAAGTAAGAATTGAACTTGCCTCTGATCCTTACCAAGGATCTGTTTTACCACTAAACTATACCGGCGTTACAACTAAATTTTAGCATAGTTCCCTTACATAATCAATAAACTTTTTTTGACTTAATTCTTAAATATGATATGATAGTATTAACTAAGGAGTGATAATATGCTAGCTTTTACAAAAAGTAGTGAAGATAATATTAATGAAGAAAGGATTGTTAATCAGATAAGAGGATTAGGTATTGATATGATTCATGAAGCGAATAGTGGGCATCCTGGTATTGTTCTAGGGGCTGCATCAATCATCTATACCATTTATGCTCATCATTTAAGATTTTCTAAAGATAACCCACGCCTTTTTAATAGAGATAGGTTTGTTATGAGTGCAGGGCATGGGTCTGCTTTACTTTATGCAACTCTTGCGATGGCAGGATTTAATATTGAACTTGATGATTTAAAGAACTTTAGAAAAATAGACTCTATTACACCAGGTCATCCTGAATATGGAGTTACACCTGGAGTTGATGCGACAACTGGTCCTTTAGGTCAAGGTGTTGCCATGGCTGTTGGTATGGCTATCGCTGAAAAACATACAGAAGCTTTAATTAATGATAAGAAAAATAATATTATTGACTATAAAGTATATTGTTTATGTGGCGATGGAGATTTAATGGAAGGGGTAAGTTATGAAGCTTTATCACTTGCAGGTAATCTTAAACTTAATAACTTAATACTTCTATATGACTCTAATCACGTATGCCTTGATAGTGATACTAAGAAAACATTTACAGATGATATAGAGTCTAGATTTAAAGCGATGGGCTTTAATGTTAGTACTGTTAGTGATGATATTAAAGATATCGATAAAGCGATTAAAGATGCTAAAGCAAGTGATTTACCCAGTTTAATTCAAGTTAAGACAACAATAGGAAAATATTCTCGTAATGCTGGTAAAAATATCGTTCATGGGAAACCTTTAGATGATGAAGATATTACTAGTATAAAGACTGAATTAGGACTAAGAGATATTCCTTTTACAATATCTAGTGAAGCTTTAGAAGATTTTCAAAAATTAATAGATGATAGATGTAGTAATCTAGAAAGTGACTTTATGGAAAAATATAATAATCTTGATGATAAGACTAAAGAATTATTAGATTCATTAATGTCAAGTGATAAGAAAATAGAATTAACTAATTTAGATTATGCTTATCCTGAAGAAAGAGTTGAATCTTTAAGGAAAGCTAGCAGTAAAGTGTTAAATTCACTTGCTAACTCTAGTAAGTTAATATTTGGAGGAGCGGCAGACCTATCTAGTTCAACTTTAACATACTTGACAGATAAAGGAGACTTTTCTCGTGATGATTATAATGGTAGAAATATCTTCTTTGGAGTAAGAGAATTTGCTATGGCTGCTATTGCTAATGGACTTGCACTATCAGGATATCGTCCTTTTGTCTCTACTTATTTAACTTTTAGTGACTATTTAAAACCTGCTTTAAGACTATCTTGTCTTATGAATTTACCTGTTACTTATATCTTTACTCATGATTCAATAACAGTAGGGGAAGATGGGCCAACTCATCAAGCAGTTGAACAGTTAGTAGGACTTAGGGCAACTCCTAATTTAGATGTATTTAGACCATGTGATAGTAATGAAGTTATTGGTACATATAAAACTATCTTTGAAAACAATAAACCTGCTTGTATTATTTTAGGACGTAATGAAACAAAAATAAGAGAAACTTCATCAGTTCCAAATGTTGCTAAAGGAGCATACATTATAAAACAAGAAGAAAGGAAACTTGATGGTATTATAATTTCAACTGGAGAAGAAGTTGACCTTGCCTTTTTAGTAGTTAATGCTCTATTTGAAAAAGGTTATGACTTTAGAATAGTATCAATGCCAAGTATTGAGAGATTTAATTTATTAAGCGATGAAGAAAAAGAAGAGTTACTTCCTATTGGTAAAAAGAAATTTATAATAGAAAGATCATCTTCATATTCTTGGTATCGCTTTGCTTACAATGATAACTATTTATTTACAGTAGATAGGTTTGGATTAAGTGGTAAAGCAAGTGATATAAATACTAAGTTTAATTTTACAAGTGATGTAATTGCTTTAAAAATAGAAGAGATAATTAAATAATTCGACAAAGTTTTTAAAACTTTCTTGTTATAGTTAAGATGGTGATTATAATGAGAGAGTTTTTTATTTTTGAACTTAAAGATGAATTTAAGAATCTATATATAGATAAACCTAGTATTCTATATAATATATTTGAACAGATTTATACTTTAAAAAAAGAAGAATTAAACTATGGATATAGTCTATTTAGACAATTAACTAAGAAAATAGATAAAGATAAGACTGATAGATATTTATTTATTAAATATCATCAAAGTATTCCTTATAGTAAGAAAAAAGAGACTCATTACTATAATAATCCTGCTCATGATGAGATAAGTACTTTAGTAGTAAAAAGAGCCTATATGCTAGTTAAAACTAACTATTATGACTGTTTCTTCTTTGATGAGTTAAATAGTATTAATAACACTTATTTTGCTATTGACTTTAAGAATCAAGATTATTTCTTTCTAGATAGTAAGAAAATTCTTGTTTAATTTTCTAATTTAAGGTAATATATTGTTGTAAGGAGAGTGTTATTATGTTACACGATATATTAATGATTTTAATAGGTTTAGTAATAGGAGCGATTATTGGATTTTTTATAGCAAGATATGTTACTAAAAGATATATGAAGAAGAATCCACCTATTAATGAAGAAATGATTAAAGCTTTAATGATGCAGATGGGTAGAAAACCTAATCAAAAACAAATTAATCAAATGATGAAATCAATGCAAAAATATATGTAGTTTTTGCATTGATTTTTATTTTAATAAAAAATCTATAAAACTGCTTTTGTTCGCTTGTTTTATAGATATGTTTATGATATTGTATTGTTGAAATACTTAGTAAAAACAGTGCCTTTGCCTCTTTCTATCTGACTTGATTTCAGGGGGTAGAAAGGGGAAAGGTCTATCTTGTAAGAAAGACTTCTTAATAGTTATATTATTAATTATTATCATATTGTTGATTATTTATAGATAGAAAAACACCCTATTACAACTTTGTAAATAGGGTGTTTACTCGAATAAATATTTGAGGCTAATACCCATCTGCAAAACTAAGTATTCCTCATTTTTATTTATATGTAAGTTTTCCTTACATATTCATATTATCATAAAAATATCTTTTTTTCAAGTTGTAAAGTAGGCCTTTTTGTGATAGAATTTAATTGTTATTTATTGCCCCATAGCCAAGTGGTAAGGCAGTGCGCTCTGACCGCATTACGCGTTAGTTCGAATCTAACTGGGGCAACCAAATTAGATAATTATTTTTTAATAGATGGAGTGATGACTATGTATAAAGAACTTGCAGATTTATTATTTCCTAATATCAAGATAACTGTTGATGAGATAGAAGCAAAGTATCCTCTTAGAGATTTAGTTGATGGAGCTTACGTTACAAGGTTTGGACCTTCTCCTACAGGTTTTATGCATGTAGGTAATTTATATGGAGCTTTTATTAGTTCAATGCTTGCAAAACAAACTGGAGGTATTTTTTATCTTAGAGTTGAAGATACTGATAGTAAAAGAGAAAAAGAAGGTGCCTTAGATGCTATTCTTAATGGTCTTAAAGCCTTTGATATAGATTATGATGAAGGATATGGTAAAGATGGACAATATGGTCCTTATTTACAAAGTGAAAGAGTAGAGATATATCAAGCTTATGCTAAAAAGTTAGTCAGTGAAGGTAAGGCATATCCATGTTTTATGAGTGAAGAAGAGATTGCTGATATTAGAAGTGGACAAGAACTAAGAAAAGAAAAAATTGGTATTTATGGAAGTTATGCTGTTGATAGGGATTTATCACTTGATGAAGTTAAAGCTCATTTAGATAATGGTGATAGTTATGTTATTCGTTTAAAATCACCAGGAGATTCTCATAATGAGATAATATTACATGATTTAATTAAGGGTGATATTAGTTTACCTGAAAATGATATAGATGAAGTAATACTAAAAAAAGATGGTATACCAACATATCACTTCGCTCATGTTATAGATGATCATTTAATGCATACAACTCATGTATTAAGAGGAGATGAATGGGTTCCTAGTTTTCCTAAACATTTACAACTTAATCAAGTTTTAGGATTTAAACCATGTAAATATGCACATATTGCACCACTTACTAAAAAAGAAGACGGTAAAATTCGTAAGTTTAGTAAGAGAAAAGATCCAGAATTTGCTGTTAGTTATTATGAAGAAGCAGGTATACCTAAAGAAGGTGTTAGACTTTATCTTGCAACACTTGCTAACACTAACTTTGAAGAGTGGTATTTACAAAATAAAGATAAATCTATAGAAGACTTTAAATTCTCATTTAAGAAGATGCCTACAGGTGGAACTTTATTTGATATGGAGAAGTTAAATAATATCTGTAGAACTTATTTTTCAAGAATTAGTGCCGAAACTATTTATAATGATGCTTTAGAGTATTATAAAAAGTATGATAAAGAGTTTTATGATTTAATGGTAAAAGATAAAGATAAATTAATTTCTTTCTTAAATATAGAACGTGATAGTAAAAGACCAAGAAAGGATATTGCAACATATAAAGATATTAAAACTGAAAGTGCCTATATATTTAACGATTTATTCTATAAAGATAGAAATGAAACTTATAAAGATATAGATGAGAAAATAGATTATGATGTTATTAATAAATATATAGAGATATACAGGGACTTTGATAGTGAAGATGAATGGTATAACGGGATTAAAATTTTAGCAGAAGAGATGGGATATGCTCCTAGTGTTAAGATGTATAAAGAAGATCCAACTTTATATAAAGGACATATAGGAGATGTTTGTGAGATGATTAGACATTTACTTACTGGTAGAGTTAAAACTCCTAATTTATATCAATTATTAAGAATTATTGGTATAGATGAATTTAAAAATAGAGTAGAGTTTTATAAAAATTAAAGAACTAGTTTATTTAGAAATACTAGTTCTTTTTTCATATTCTTTAAACATATTTATTCTCTTATTAAATTTAGTAATTATTTCATCATTTCTTAATGTTCTATCAGATTCTCCTATTAATAAATCAAACATAAATATATTAGTAATATCATCCATTAGACTTTTAACTATATCTTCATCTTCATATCTATCTTCTAGGGCAAACCATGTATCTTCTAAATTATTTAAACTAGCTAGTTTCTTGTAATCAAGTAGTTCATCATTATATTCATAAAAATAGTTTTGCATTAAGTTATGTAAGTTATAACTCTTATCATTTTCTTTTAAATAACTTTTACTAAGTAGACCATATTTATCATTTAATATGGCAATTGATTCTTTAAGATAAGGTATTCCTAAGAGAAAAGCGATAGACTTAGAAATCATTTCCATTACTAGTTCTCTATTAGGTACTTCTTTAAAGTAATATATATCGTTATCAATTTTAAAATTATATATATTATGACTACCTTTAAAATTAGGTACTAGCTTTTCTTTATCAATTTGTTTATCTAAATTAACTATCTTCATTATATCACCTATAATCATTTTATCATTAAATTTGTCAGGTTAAAAGCAGTATTAAAATCTTTATAATAGATATACTATTAAAGGATGGTGATGATATGGAAATAAAAAAAGAAATACTTGAAGAAATTAATAATAACTATATACAAGGTATAGAAAATAAAACTGTAAGATGTGCTCTTGTTAATAATAAAATTAGGAATATTATGAGAAATAAAGAAAAAGAGGGGAAACTTTTATTTAATTTTTCTCTTAATCTTGATACTTTAAGAGTAGTTGATCAAAAAAATTCTGGTAATTCTTTTATATATGCAGGATGTAATGTATTAAGGGAATCAATTTGTAAAAAATATAATTTAGAAGACTTTGAACTTTCACAGAGTTTTATATCTTTTTATGATAAATTAGAGAAATGTAATTATATTATGGAGTGTTTAGTTCAACTTAAAGATATAGATATAGATGATAGAGAAAGATATCATCTTTTAACAAAAGGAGTACAAGATGGTGGACAATGGGATCTTTTTGTTAATATTATAAATAAATATGGTATAGTTCCTAAAACTGTAATGAGTGATACTTATCAGAGTTATAATCCTAGTGAGGTTAATCATCTTCTTAATAGGAAATTAAGACAATTTAATGCGAAAATTTTATCTAATAAAGATAATTTACAATTTTTAAAGAGTTTATATTTAGATGAAATTTATAGAATACTTGCTAGTTGTTATGGACTACCTCCTAAACAGTTTGATTTTGAATATACTGATAAAGATAAAAAATATCATATTATTAAAGATATAACTCCTTTACAATTTTATTTAGAATATACTGATATAGATGTTAATGATTATGTATGTATTATAAATGCCCCAACAAAAGATAAACCACTTAATAAGACTTATACTGTTAAATATTTAGGTAATGTTATAGAAGGAAATAAAGTTTTATATTTAAATCTTTCTATTGATGATTTAAAAAAGCTAGTTATTAAACAGTTACAAGCGAAAGAAGTAGTTTTTCTTGGGTGTGATATTGAGAAAGCGATGGATGAAGTTGATGGAGTGTTTGATGATATGAGTTTTAATTATTATGATACTTTTAAAACAGACTTTTTTATGACTAAAGAAGAAGTATTAGATAATTATGAGAGTACTATTAATCATACAGTAGTTATTACAGGGGTTAATTTAGATGGTGATAGAACCACTAAATGGAAAATAGAAAATAGTTTTGGTGATAAAGTAGGAAATAAAGGTTATTTTGTCGCTAGTGATACTTGGTTTGATAAATATGCATATCAAGTTGTTATTAATAAGAAATATTTGTCTCAAGAACAGTTAGAAGAGTTGAAACTTGAACCAATAGAGTTAAAACCATGGGATCCTTTAGGAACACTTGCATAGATTATTTCATTAATTTGTGTTATATTAGTAAATAAGAAAGAAGGAAGGAATATGGTAGATGAATTAAAATATCCTAAAGTTTATGCTTTATTAGAGATGAAAGAAAAAGCGTGGTATCGTGGTGTTAGTTTTAATGAAATAAGTGGTTATTTGGTTTCTCCATGTTATTTAGTAAGTGAGTCTATTAATTATAATAGTGATGGTGAAAGTAAAAAGACATATGAAGTAGTGTTTCCAAGAGATGTTGCTACCGTATGTAATAATCTTTTTAGTATTTCTAAAGCTGATGAACCACAAATTAACTTTGATAATGAGTGCGTTAACTCTTTAAAAGTTGATTTTGTTACTTTAGATTATGAAGAGGCTATTAAAGTAAGAGATGAGAAAATAAAAGAGAAAGTATTTGGTAATGTTAATTTCATATTACCAACAGAACCTATTGAAACATATGCTGATAGGCAAAGAAAATATATAGAGAAAATAGAAATATATCAACAAAGGCTTAATAAGCATGAGAATATTGAACAAGTAAAGAAGAAGGTTAAAGTGAGGTAGTGCTTTGTGGTAAACCTGTGCTCAACCAAATTCTTTATAAATCTTTAAGATAAGAAAAAACAACCTACAATGGTTGTTTTAATTTCAATATTGGTAGCCTGTACGGGGTTCGAACCCGTGAATACGAGCTTGAGAGGCGCGCGTGTTAAACCACTTCACCAACAGGCCATAACAAGTTACTAATAAAGAATATCATAAAAAAATAAAACATGCAATACTTGTCAATGAAAAAATTATATGATATAATACTCTTCCTACGGGAAAAGGCGGTGATTTAATGATAAGCTTACCATTAATGATAAATGATGTAATATTAAAAGTTACTATTAATTTTAAAAATTTAGAGGTAAAAAAAGATAGATTAGATTCTGGTGCAAAGGATATAAGAGATTGTGATGTAGTTGTTGGTAAAACACATATAAAAGCTTATGAAGATAATAAAACTATTAATAATCCTAGAGATGTTACAGATTTTATTAGAAGAAATACTAATTATACTAATAATGGTCCTAGTTATATAGAAATTAATACTAAAAAATATAAAGATAGAGATTTCTATGATACTTATATTGTTCCAGTGCCTAGTTATAAGCCTAATCCAGTTAATGACTATATATATGGACTTTTAGTTAATAGTATTAGATATAGTAATCCAGATAATATTAAAAAAGTAAATTTATCACTTGCTAACTTAGGGTTTGATGAACTATTTAATGGAGATTTTTATAATAAACTAACAGGTATTAAAACTAATAATCCTAATTCTATTTATGTTAGAAATAGTTTAATAAATCAAGGATATGAAAAACAATTAGAAGTATTAGATTTCTTTAATGAACTAGATTATGAGATTAGTGAAATAAGCGATGTTATTTTAACTAATGAATTTGATACTGTGAATAAATTCTTTAAAGATACTAAAAAGATTAATAATTTTCTAGATAGTTATAAAGATATGGCTATAAATAATTATGAAAGTTATATGAATTTAGCAGCTTTAAATAATTTAGTATATGGTAAGAATTTAGATTGGCCTACACTTTCAGAAGAACAACAAAAAATTCTTATTCGCAAAATTAATTCTAATAAAAAGGTAGCTTAATTATGAAGTTTAATAGATTAGAGAACTTAATTGGTTCTTTTTCTTTAGAAAAAATGAAAGATTCTACTGTGCTAGTTATTGGTCTTGGAGGAGTAGGAGGTTATGTTGTTGAAGCACTTGCAAGAAGTGGTGTTGGTAATTTGATATTAGTAGACTTTGATAAAGTAGATATTACTAATTTTAATAGACAGATAATCGCTCTTGATGATAATGTAGGTAAATATAAAGTTGATTGTTTTAAAGAAAGAACAGAAAAAATTAATGAATATTGTAATGTTGTTACTTATAATTTAAAAATAGATAATGATAATATTAAAGATATTTTTAATACTAAAATAGATTTTGTAGTTGATGCCGTTGATGATTTAGGGGCAAAGGTGAGTATAGTTAATTACTGTTTAGAAAATAAAATAAATTTTATTAGTTCAATGGGTACTGGTAATAGATTAGATCCTAGTAAATTAACTATAACAACACTTGATAAGACTTATAATGATCCTCTTGCAAGAATTATGAGAAGAAAGTTTGATAAAAAGATACAAAAGAAGATAACTGTTTGTACTTCATTAGAACTACCTAGCGAGGTTAAAGATAAAACTGTTATAGGTTCTAATGCTTTTGTACCAAGTAGTGCAGGGCTATTAATTGCAAGTTATATAATTAGACAGATAATACAATAGATGGGAGAGACACAGATGAGGCGTATTAAACTAGATAAATTTGCAGATGTACCATATTTTTTGGCAAATTTGTCTTTAATTAATTCTTATATCGAAGATAGAATAAATGAAGGTCGTAAATTTTTTGATATTGAAATTTATTATTTTGACAAAGTTAATAAAATGCTTGAGAAAAATAAACAAAACATTAATTGGACAAAAATAGTTAATAACATAAAGATAAATATAGAATTTATTTTATTAAAAGAAAATAGTAGTGAAGAGTATTACAAGTTAATTGAAATTTTATTTTATAGTGAAACATGTATTTTAGAAGAAGATATGTTATTAGCATTAACCTCACCTAAAGATAAAGAATATAATTTAATATTTAGAAATATTATTGAAAAAAATATTAATCTTTTTTCTTATAGTACTAAAACTATAAATGCTATTAAAGATTTTATTGATGATGATAAGTGGTTTGACAGTTTAGGAGAGAAAAGAGTAAAAAAAATAACAAAAAACATTAAAACAAGAAAAAATATAAAAATGACTAGTGATTTATTAAATAAATTTAGAGAACTATTAAATATATTAACTCTAATTTCATTAAATCCTAATTCAGTTAAAGATATTATTGTAGTATTGAAAAAATATTCCGATAAATTAAATGATGAAGAAATAGTAAATATATTAGATACTATAGAAGACATTATAAAATCTGATCCTATATATAATACTACTAGCAAAATAATTAATGATGAGATTAATTTAGAAACAGGGAAATTATATATTGATCCCCTTTGCTATGATGATGATAATTTAGCATTTTTTGAAAAGAAAGTTCCAATTATAACCCTAGATGGAATTGTTTCTCCTGATTTAGATAGTGCTTTTTCTATTAGAAAAGAAAACGATTTATATTTCTTTAATGTCTATGTCACTGATACACCGTCATTTTTAGGAAAAAATAAAGATCTAAGTATAAATGCTTATAAACAGGGAACCTCATTTTATCTTAGACATAATAAAAAGAATATTAACTTGGACATGTTACCTGAAGTTCTTTCACATGACTATTTAAGTATGTTACAAAATAGTATTGGACAAAGGCCTAAAAATGCTATATGTTTTAAGTTTATTTTTAAAGATGATGGTACATTAGAAGAGTGTAAAGTTAGTAGAAATAAAGTGATTGTTGATTATAATTTATTTAAAGAGGATGGATTAAATATCTTGTGTAAGAACGCACCTCTAACACCAGTAGAAGAGTCTGTGTTTTTATTACAAGAATTGACTAAATTAGTATCTAAAGCAAGTAATAAGCCAAGTTTTCAATACTTAAAAGATGGTAAGATTGGAAGTATGATTGCTTTCCCATCTATACTTATAAATTGTTATCTTGCAGAAAACTTAGAATATGGTATATATTATGAAGATGGTTTATATAAAAAAGAAGTACATAATGATCTATATATAAGAGCAGGGGCTCCTCTAAGACGTTATGCTGATGATATAAATCTTGCTATATTTTTAGAACAAGAAAATTTACAACACTTTAATAAAGATGATTTTAGATATTTAGAGAATAATTTTGATGAAATAATAGCACATTTAAATGAACAAAACTTTCTTGGTAAATATATTGATAAAAATAATGACTTAGTAAAAAGATATTATATGAAAAAACGAGACTAATTTTTTAGTCTCGTTTTTAAAATCTTCTATATAGTCCTACAACTTTACCTAGTATTGTTACTTCATCTAATATTATTGGATCCATTGTATCATTTTCTGGTTGTAATCTAAAATATCCATTTTCCTTATAAAATGTTTTAACTGTCGCTTCATTTTCTTTATTCATTGCAACTACGGTGTCACCGTTTTTCGCTGTATTTTGTCTTTCAACTATTAATATATCTCCATCATATATACCTACATTAATCATAGATTCACCACTAACTTTTAAAGTAAATATCTCTTTTTTATTTCCAAAAAGTTCTGTTGGTAGTGAGAATGTTTCATCAGGACGTTCTATCGCTTCAATAGGTGTTCCTGCTGTTACTTTACCAAGAAGTGGTACTTTTACTACTTCATCGTCATTATCAAGGTATTCATTATCAACTAATACCTCAATAGTTCTATTAGTTCCAGCACCTTTCTTAATATATCCTTTCTTTACAAGTTGTTTGATATGAAAATGAATAGTAGCAGGACTTGATAGTTTTGCCTCATCTCCTATTTCTCTTACAGTAGGTGGGTATCCGTTTTTGGCAATTAATTTTTTAATAATTTGTAATATATCATACTGTCTATCCGTTAATTTTTCCACTTTACACACTTCCTTCCTTTGTTTGTAACTATTTTAGCATAATAGGTGTAAAATGTCAAACAAATCTTCGAAAAATAATTGACATAAACAACTGTTCGATATAAAATAATATCAGAAAGAAGGAGTGATAATATGTTAAATCTAAAAAATATTTTAAAAACTGCTGTAGGAGTTAGTCTTATCTATATGATGGCTGTTATCCTTACTTTATTTATGTGTGATAGAGTTAATGAACTTGAAAGTAATGAGAAAGAGATTATTAATAGTAATGTTGCACTAAATTTAAAATAAATTTTTAAAACTTACTAGTAGTGTGTTACAATAAATAAAGAAAGAGTGGTTAGATATGAAAAAAATAATATTAGTTGATGGAAATAATCTTTTATTTAGAAGTTACTATGCTACTAGTTATAGTGGTGTTATCATGAGAAATTCTAAAGGCTTTCCTACTAATGGCTTATATGGTTTTATTAATATGATGAATAAAATTATTGAAGAAGAAAAACCTAGTTATATTATGGTAGCCTTTGATAAAGGGAAGACCTTTAGACATGAAAAATATGATTCTTATAAAGCAGGACGTAGGGAAATGCCTGATGATTTAAGACTTCAGTTTCCTAAAGCTAAAGAAGTACTTGATGCGATGGGAATTAAACATTTTGAAATTGATAATTATGAAGCAGATGATATAATTGGAACTCTTGCTAAAGAAGTTGATTTAGAAGATGAGTTTATCGCTACAATTATTTCTAGTGATAAAGACCTACTTCAGTTAATTAGTGATGAAGTTGATGTTAAACTACTTAAGACTAAAGGTTCTATTAGATTTACTAGAAATGTCTTTAAAAATACTTATAAAGTAGAACCAATTAATATGATTGACCTTAAAGCTTTGATGGGGGATGCCTCTGACCATATACCTGGAGTTAGAGGGATTGGTGAGAGAACTGCTATCAATTTATTAGAAAAATATAAGACTTTAGATAATTTATATGAGCATGTTGATGAACTTACTCCTAAGACTAAAGAAAAGTTAATAAATGATAAAGATAATGCTTATATGAGTTATGATCTTGCAACTATATATAGAGATGTAGATATACCTTTTAGTTTAGAAGATTGTAAATATATGGGATTTAATAGAGAACAATATATCAAAATTTTAGAAGAGTTAGAGTTTAAATCATTATTAAAGAAAATTAATACAATTGATTTTAATAATACAAATGATGATGATAAAGATAATAAAACTATAGAAGTAAAAAAAATAGATATAAAAGACTTTGATAGTAGTAAAGAATATTCCTTTTATATAGAAATGGATGGCTATAATTATAATGATTCTATTATTGTGGGAGTTAGTTTTACAAACGAAAGTGGTACATGTTTTATAAAGGGAGAAGATGTTATTACTTATAGAGAACTTTTTGAAAATGATACTCCTAAGTCTACTTATGATGTTAAGAAATGCTTTATTTTATTAAATAAATTAGGTATAAAATTAAATAATTGTAACTATGATTCTATGATTGCATCATATCTTTTAGATTATAAAATGAATGATGATATTACTACTTTAATAAATGATTGGGGTTATCCTATTAAATCTTTTGAAGATACTTATGGAACATTAAAAAGAAGAAAGAATGTAGAGTTAGATGAAACTATAGAACAGTGTAATATAAAAAGTAGTTTTGTTTATAAAACTAAGAGTGATTTCTTATTAACAATAGATGAGTTTGGAGAAACATTATTGTTTAGTGAAGTAGAGATGCCTCTTGCTTTCGTTTTAACAGATATTGAGTTAACTGGTATTAGAGTAGATAGAGATTACTTATTAAAACTTAAAGATGAATTAGAAGTTAAAATAAAAGATATGGAAAAAGACATTTATAATGATGCTGGATGTGAGTTTAATATTAGTTCTCCTAAACAACTTGGAGAAATTCTGTTTGATAAGTTAGGTATTACTTATCCTAAAAAGTTAAAGAAAGATAGTAAGGGTTATTCTACTAGTAGAGATATTTTAGATAAAATTGCAGATAAACATGTAATAGTAAATAAAGTATTAGAATATAGAATGCTTACAAAGCTTTATGCTAATTATGTAGTAGGAATACTTGAAAAGATTAAAGAAGATGGTAAGATTCATACTGTATTTAATCAATGTTTAACAAAGACAGGAAGACTTTCATCTAATGAGCCTAATTTACAAAATATTCCTATTAGAAGTGATTATTCAAGATTAATTAGAAAAGCTTTTATACCTGAAGAAAATTCTATTATTATGAGTTCTGATTATTCTCAAATAGAGTTAAGAGTCTTTGCATCACTTTCAAAAGCATCTAATTTAATAGAAGCTTTTAAGGAAGATAAAGATATTCATGCTAAGACTGCTAGTGATATCTTTAAAGTAGATATTAAAGATGTAGATAGATCTATGAGAAGAACTGCTAAAGCGGTTAATTTTGGTATTCTTTATGGTATTAGTAGTTTTGGTCTATCTGAAGATTTAAAGATAGATGTAGGTAGTGCTAAGAAGTTTATTGATAATTATTTAGAGACTTATCCTGGTATTAAAGAGTATATGGATAAAGAAAAGAAGGAAGCTTATAAGAATGGATATGTTACTACTATTATGAATAGAAGAAGAATTATTAATGAGTTAAAGAGTAGTAACTATATGGTAAGAAGTGGAGGAGAGAGAATGGCTCTTAATACTCCTATTCAAGGTAGTGCTGCTGATATTCTTAAAAAAGCGATGGTAGATTTATATGGTGAGATGACTAAAAGGAACTTAAAGAGTAAAATACTTATTCAAGTACACGATGAACTTGTTTTAAATGTTTATAAAGATGAGTTAGATGAAGTTAAAGAGTTAGTTAGAGATAATATGGAAAATGTTATTAAGTTGGATGTTCCTTTAAAAGTGGATATTGAAATAGGTAATGATTGGTATGAAGCTAAGTAGTAAGGAGTGATAATATGCCTGAAAAACCAGAAGTAATTACAGTTAGTAAGACATTAGAACATATTATTATAGGTAAAACTATTAAGAAAGTAGATGTGTACTGGGATAATATAATTATTGGTGATATAGATAAGTTTAAGAAGGATTTAGTTGGTGAAGAGATAGAGTCTATTACTACAAGAGGTAAATGGATAGTAATATTTCTTACTACTAAAGCTTTAATATGTCATTTAAGGATGGAAGGAAAGTTCTTTTTTAGAAATCCTAGTGTACCTAAAGAAAAGCATGAACATGTTATTATTACTTTTGATGATAATACTGATATGAGATTTAATGATGTTAGAAAGTTTGGGAAAATGTCTTGCTTACCAAAAGAAGAAGTTTATAATTTAAAGCCACTTTCTCTTTTAGGATTGGAGTATTATGATAAGAGTTTAACCCCTAATTATTTATTAGAAGCTTTAAGAATGAAGAAAGTGCCTATTAAAACAGCTTTACTTGATCAATCTATTATTACTGGTATTGGTAATATTTATGATGATGAGATACTTTTTGCAAGTCATATTAATCCTTTAAGGAAAGCAGATAGTATTAGTATAGAGGAAGCGGATGCTATCATTAAAAATACAAAAATAATACTTGATAAAGCTGTTACTATGGGTGGAACTACTATTAAAAGTTTTACATCTGCAGAAGGAGTACATGGCTTATTTCAAAATGAACTATCTGTTCACGGTAAAAAAGATGGTATTTGTCCTAATTGTGGAGAGAAACTTATTGTTACTAAAGTAGGCGGAAGAGGAACTTACTATTGTCCTAAATGTCAAAAATAATTTTTTGACAAAAGTTAATATTTATGATACTATGAATATGTAAAAGGAATTTACATAAACTAAAAAAGAGAGAACACTTAATAATGGCATGTTGAGTGGCCTCGAATAATAAAATTATGTTAAGAACCACCTAAATCATTGCTGAGCTAGGTGGTTTCTTCTATATTAAAGCAAGTATCATGAATAAAAGTATGAGATTTTGAAGAAATAATATGATGATTAAGGAAGAAATTAAGCAATCTTTCTTGTTCATATATTAGCCTCCTTTCTGAGGCCCACCCAACCATCAAATGTTCTCTATATAAATAGTATCATATTGATTTATGTATAGTAAGAGAAATGTAATAAATTAGTTACGGATTTTCGTAATGTGATTTAAGAAAAATACTCTTTTAATTTTAATCAAACTATGCTATAATTATATAGCTTGATTAGAAGGAGTGAAGTAAAAAATGAAGAAGACAAAAATAGTTTGTAGTATAGGTCCTGCTAGTAATGAAGTAGATGTAATGGAAAAAATGGTATTAGCAGGAATGAATGTAGCAAGAATTAACTTTTCTCATGCTACTATAGAAGAAAGGAAAAAAGCTTGTGCATCAGTTCGTGAAGTTAGAAAAAGAACTGGTATGAATGTAGCTATTCTTTGGGATACTAAAGGTCCAGAGTTTAGATGTGGAATTATGGAAAATGATTCTATTGAACTTGTAAGAGGAGAGACTATTGATATAGTTAAAGAAACTGTTACTGGTACTAAAGAAAGATTTTCTGTTAATCATCCAAGTGCAATTGATTCTCTTAATGTTGGTGATATTATCTTATTAGAGAATGCTAAGATGAAACTTGAAGTTACCCACAAGTATGAGGATAGAGTTACATGTAAGATTATTAGTGGAGGAGTATTAGGAAATCGTAAGAGTATGAGCGTTCCTGGTATTAAACTTAATATTCCATATATAAGTGATGTTGATCGTGAAGATATCATTTATGCTTGTGAACATGGTGGAGAATTCCTTGCTTTATCTTTTGTATCTAGCAAAGAAGATGTTTTAGAAGTTAAAGAAATCTTAAAAGAACATAATAGAGAAGACTTACAAATTATCTGTAAGATTGAAAGTGCTTTAGGTATTGAAAACTTAGAAGATATTTTAAGTGTTAGTGATGGTGTTATGGTAGCACGTGGTGATCTTGGTACTGAAGTACCTAGTGAAATGGTTCCAATCTATCAAAAACAAATGATTAATACTTGCAGAAGACTTGGAAAAATATCTATTGTTGCTACTGAAATGTTAGAGACAATGATGGATAATATTCGTCCAAAAAGAGCAGAAACTAGTGATATTGCTAATGCAGTATTAGATGGTACTGATGCTGTTATGTTAAGTGGTGAAACTACTGTAGGAAAGCATCCAATAGAAACAGTTGCTGCTATGGCTAATATTTGTGAAACTACAGAAAAATATGCAAGTTTTGATTATGCTTTTGATATTGAAAGCTTAGATAATATTACTAAATCTATTGCTTCTAATGTTGTACTTAGTACAGATGCTTTAGGTGCTAAATTAATTTGTGCCGCTACAATTAGTGGTAGAACTGCAAGAGTTATTAGTAATTTAAAACCAGATGCTCCAATACTTGCTTTATGTACTGATGAGAAGACTGGTAGACGTTTAGCTTTAAACTGGGGTGTTTATGCAGATACATTACCATTCTTAGATACAACTGATGAAGTATTAACTAAGAGTGTTGAGAAAGCTAAAGAGTTTATGGAACTTAATGAAGGAGATTTAATCGTAATTACTGGAGGATTTCCTAACACTGAAACTAAGAGAATTACTAACTTAATGAAGATTGAAGAAATATAAAAATAAGCGAGGATTTATTCCTTGCTTTTCCTTTATAAGAATTATATAATTATAATAAATATGAGGAGGCCGCTATGAAAAAGTTATTTTTTACTAGTAATACAAAACATTATTATAAAGATAATGACATGAAGTTACCTAAAGAAATAGATAATACTAATGGAATAGTAGATCAAATTAAAAAATTAATAAATAAGAATCATTCAATATTATACATAGCATCAGATCCAAATGACTATGAAAAAATAGATAGTTATTCATCATTGATATTTGAAGCTTTTAAACTATCTAATATTACCTTTTCTGACTATTTAGTTCTAGATAATAGAACAAAAGATAAAGCAAGTGAATATATAAGTAAAGTTAATGTTATCTTTTTAAGTGGTGGAGACACTTTTATAGAGAATAAATTCTTTGAAGAAATAAAATTAAAAGAATTGTTACATAATTATAATGGCATTATTATTGGTCAAAGTGCTGGTTCTATAAATATGGCTAATTCCGTTTATAATAGTCCAGAAGAAGGAGAAAATTCTGAACCTATTTATTTTGAGGGATTAGGATTAAGTAATATTAATATTGAACCACATTTTGTTTTAGATACTAAAGATTTTGATGAAATGCAATTATATCAAAGAAATCATATAATAAACGAGTCTAAAAAAAGAACAATTTATGCTTTATGTGATGGATCTCATATACTAGAAGTTGGTGGAACTATTACTGTTTATGGAAAATCCTATTTAATAAAAGATGGTTTAATTAAAGAGATATGTGATGAAGGAAAAAGTTTTTGTATAAAAAATTAATACAAAAAGAGATGATTAATAAACAAATATCATCTCTTATTTTATTTCTATCTTAGAATTATCAAAGTCTTTAACATCATCAAGTAAAGCTTCATGAATTTTCTCTTCTTTACTATCTAGATAAACTTCTTCAATTCTATCAACTCTACACTTTTCCGCTTCTAATATAGCATCAACCTTTTTAACAGCTTTATCTAAATCATCATTAACAACTACATAGTTATATTTAGGTATTTCATTTATCTCTTCATAGGCTCTTTTAAACCTTTTTTCTATTTTATCTAAACTATCAGTTTTTCTATTAATAAGACGTCTTTTTAACTCCTTCATAGTAGGTGGCATTATAAAGATAAAGACAGTCTCATCTAACTTTTCTTTAATCTTTAAAGCTCCTTGAATCTCTATTTCTAGTATTACATCTTCACCCTTATCTAAATGTTCTTTAATATATTTTTTAGGAGTACCATAGTAATTACCAGAGTATTCTGCATATTCTAAGAACTCATCATTATTAATATCTTCTTCAAACTCTTCTCTAGACAAGAAATAATAGTTAATACCATTTTTCTCTTCACCTCTTGGTTCTCTACTAGTACATGATATAGATACCCAAGTATTCTTTCTTATTTTTAATAATTCGTTAATTATACTATTCTTACCACAACCAGAAGGCCCTGAAATAACAATTAAAAGCCCTTGTTTCTTTGTTTTAACCATATTATCCATAACAATCACTCCCTTATAGGTTTCATCTTATATTCAGCTTCTATTAAGCTTTTAGCCTTATCTTTATCAAATACTAAAGAATATATCTTTGTGATTTTGTATTCATATTCTAACATTTTATCTTTTTCTCTTGTAAATTTACTAATAATAGGTATATCTACATCTTTTTTTACTTTATTTAAATAATCTCTTCCTTTATTAGAAAATCCTAATAATCTAATATATTCAACTTCCTTAAACTCCCTAGCTTGCACCTTTGTATAATCACATAATATATAAATTAAAGTCCTAGAAAGTCTAGAGTAGGTTAGATTTTTACTTTTAACTTTATTAATAAGTTCATCAAAACTATAACTATTATGTATTTCTTTTTTTAGTTTAGTAGCAATACCACTATCTACTAGATTATAGATAGTTAAGTCATTACAACTTATTATTTTATACTTTAAGAGATTAAAATAATCATCTAACTTAGGTATTTTCTTATCTTTTAAATAACTATAAGTGATAGAAGGTACACTTTCTTTAATGTCTTTATTATTTAGTAAAGCTTCTCTTATACTAGTTGCACTGCTTATACTCATATTATTTAATTCTTTACTATGATAATCATTAGTTCTTTTAATAGTATGAGGAGTTATTTTATAATTATTAGAGTAAATCATTTTAACATAACTTATACCTAAAATATCATTAGGTAGTTTAAAACAATCTCCTGTTATATCTTCTAAGGCTTTAGATAAAGAAGTAGGGTAGTTATAGCCCATTCTTAAATAAACTTGGACTAGGTTATCAAAATCAGGATTAGAAAGTTCAGTTTCTACTAGTTTTTTTATACCTTCTATATCATCAGATTCACTACCAAAGACTAAATCAGTAACTCCTAAATAGTTTAAAATATCAATAGAACCTTTTGCAAAAATATCTGCAGAAGCACAAGAGAAAGGAAAGGGTAGTTCTACTACTAAATCTATACCATTTTTAATGGCAATTTCAGTCTTTTCCCATTTATCTAAAATAGAAATATCTCCTCTTTGCGTAAATTCTCCTCCAAGTACTAATATAATAGGACTATTAGGAAACATTTCTTTAACCTTTTCTATATGATATAAATGCCCATTATGAAAAGGATTATATTCAGCGATAATACCAACTATATGTTTAGACAAGACTAACACCCCTTTCTTAATTTGTTTACTAATTATAACACTGTTTTAGTAGTAAATCAATATCACTCTAAATAGCTAGTATCTAAGTGAGCTTTGGTATATATTTTTTCTTTAGGATAAGATACTGGAGGTATGCCAGGAGTTATATTATTCATTACGGCATATATTTGATTTAAATTTTTATTATAAGCTTCTATGACACGATAGGCATCGTAGCCGTATTTATTAATGTCTTTTTTACTTCTATCTATTATTCTTTTCATTCCTTGTTCAATCAATTCTAAATATTTATCACTCATAATACTTCGTTTATATTTATCTACTAAATCTTTATTAACTTTAATACCTGTTTTCTCTAGATTATATACTTCGGCAACTAAACTTAAAGCTTCTTTAAAAGATATATTTTCATAGTCTTTTACGTAATCAAATACATTACCACCATAACCACAACCAAAACAATACATTAGATTCACATGATTAGTTACTCCTAATGATGGTGTTTTTTCAGTATGAAATTGACATAAGAACATAAAACTATCATTTGAATATAGTTTTATTTCATCATGAGTATTATTGACAAGGACAAACGGCAACAAACTAGAGTTAAGCATAACATAATAAATATATTCTTCATCAAATAAATCTTGTAAGAAATAATTATCATTAACAATACGTTTTAATTTTTTATAGTACTGATTGTCCTCATATTCTTCATACTTTAATAAAGTATTTTTAATCTTAAAGTAATCTCTTGTTTTTAATCCTTCAGTGCATCCTTTAATAACAAATTCTTCTATAGTTAACTGCAATATTTCATCAATTTTTTTAGTCATTATATCACCTCAAAACTTATGAATATTATTATACACGCTTTTACAAAACTTTCAAATAGTTATATAATAATTATGAGGATGATGTTATGAAACTTATAACTGCATATGAAAATTTTCTAAATTACTGTGAGTTTGAAAAAGGACTTTCTAATAATAGTATTAAAAGTTATGGTTATGAGATGAAAGATTATATTAGTTTTTTAGAGAAGAAAAAAATAACTGATACTAAACAAATTACAAAAGATACAATTACTCAATATCTAAAATACTGTTATGAACGTAATGAAGATAGTAAAACAGTCGCTCATAAACTTACTACTATTAAGAACTTTCATAACTATTTAGAAAAAGAAGAAAATGAGACTAATAATCCTAGTGAATTTATAGATAGACCTAAGACTACTAAAACACTTCCTCATAGTTTAACTATAGAAGAAGTAGATAAACTCTTAGATATAGAACTAAATACGCCATTTGACTATCGGAATAAAGCTATGTTAGAATTAATGTATGGTTCAGGACTAAGAGTGTCTGAACTTATTAGTCTTACTGTTTATGATATTGACTTTAATAATGATATTGTTAGAATTAAAGGTAAAGGTAGTAAAGAGAGAATTGTTCCTATTAATGATGTAGAAAAGTATTATTTAAATGAATATTTAGATAAGAGACATCTATTATTAAAAAAGAAGCAGTCTGATTATTTATTTTTAAACTCTAGAGGAACAGGTATATCAAGACAAGGATTCTTTAAGAATTTAAAAGAAATTTTAAAAGAAAAAGGACTTGATCCTGATATTTCTCCTCATAGTTTAAGGCATTCTTTTGCAACTCATTTATTAAATGGAGGAGCAGATTTAAGAAGTATTCAAATGCTTTTAGGACATTCTGATATTGCTACTACTCGTATATATACTCATATTACTAATGAAAAAATAAAAAATGATTATATAAATAATCATCCAAGAGCAAAGAAGGAGAATTGATTATGAGATTTAAACGAATATTTTTAATGGTTTTAGATTCCTTAGGAGTAGGGGAAGCGATGGATGCAACTAATTATGGAGATGGAGGTGCTAATACCTTAGGACATATTAAAGATAATTATGATTTATTTATTCCTAATCTTGCAAAGATAGGGTTTCTTAATACGTTAAATATGGATGAGAATAATGATGTTGATGCCTACTATACTATTGCAAGACCTAATAATGCTGGTAAAGATACTTTAGCAGGACATTATGAAATGATGGGAATTACTTCTAATATACCGTTTAAAACTTTTAATGAGAATGGCTTTCCGATTGAATTAATTGATGAAATTGAAACAGTTACAGGTAGACGTGTTATAGGTAATAAATGTAGTAATGACAATAGTATTATTAATGAACTTGGAGAGCGACAAGTAGATTATGGTTCTTTAATAGTTTATACATCAGCAGATTCAGATTTACAAATTGCTGCTCATGAAGATATTATTAGTCCAGAAATATTATATGGATATTGTGAAAAAGTAAGAGAATTAACTTTAAAAGATGAGTTTTTAGTAGGAAGAGTAATTGCTAGACCTTTTACAGGAAGTAATGGTAAATTTAAGTTAAATAATGCAGGAAGAAAAGATTACCCAGTTGCACCTCCATCTAAGACTATTTTAGATGATTTAAATGCTAATAACTATAATGTTATCGCTATTGGTAAAATGAATGATATCTTTAGTAAAACAAGTATTAATAAGAGTTTAAAAGCTAATTCTAATATGGATGCTATAAATAAATTAACTAATATAATGGATAAAAAATTTACAGGATTATGTATGGTTAATTTATGTGATTTTGACAGTTTATATGGTCATTTAAGAGATGTAGAAGGGTATGCAAAAGCAATAGAAGAGCTAGATGTAGAAATACCTATGATTTTAAATAAATTAGAGGTAGATGATTTATTTATTATAACAGCAGATCATGGAAATGATCCTACTTTTAAAGGAAATGATCATACAAGAGAAAATGTTCCTTTGATTATATATAGTCGTGGTTTCAAAAATCCTAAAAGATTAGAAATACAAGATACTTTGGCGGTAATTGGGGCGACAATAGCAGAGAATTTTGAAATTACTCCTCCAGAAATAGGAACTAGTATTTTAGATGAACTAGAGTAGGGAAGAGTAGCAGTTAATAATAAAAAGACTAGTAGATGTGTTACTCTACTAGTTTTCTTCTTGTTTTTCAAAGCTTGTACATACTGTTTGTTCTTGATCACAAACTTCATCTTTTGGACATTCACAGTTGCTACTAACTTTAATTTCTTCTAAGGTGCATTCTTTATTGTTACTGTTATATTTACAACTATCAACATCACATTTAATATTTTGTTTCTTTTTCATTATATCTCTCCTTCACTATTATATATTTCCCAAAAATTATAGTATTATTCCCCTATTTTTTTATGTTCACTTCCCCTACTTTGTTTTTAGATAAAAATAGGGTAGTAA
Source organism: uncultured Bacilli bacterium (assembly GCA_944331955.1). Lineage (GTDB taxonomy): Bacteria > Bacillota_I > Bacilli_A > RF39 > UBA660 > Onthousia. The sequence goes on along the minus strand of CALVIY010000003.1, from coordinate 37,108 downwards.
TTACTTTAGATTATATCAATATGATAATATAGTTATTTATATAAGTTTATTTTATATAAATAATAATTAATCCAGTATTTATATAATTAATTATAAGTAATTGTTATTTTAGTTATAATCATAAATATATATTAGATTGTATAAAAATTTAATTTAAAGTAATAACGCAACTTTATAAATAATATAAAGTTGATAATTTATTAAATTTAAATAGATATATGCTTATATAAATATAACTTAAATATTAACAACTATTAACCTAAAATAATTATTTTTATTACTTCCTATAATATATGTTATGTTAACTAATACAGCCCGAAAAGTTTTCTCCTTTCTAAATAAAATATAACATATAAAAAATAAAAAAACAAGAAAAATTAATCATTATCTTTCTCGTTTAAAAGACGTGCTTTTTCTTTCTCAACTTCTAATTCAAATCTAGCTTGTCTTTTGACATCTCTTCTTCTTAAAAATCTAATAATAAACAATGCAATTATAAAAGGAACCCCTAACATCAAAAACCAGCCAAACAAAGAAGCAAAAATGATTTCATCATTACTCATATATGTATACACCTCTCTACAATTTAATTATATCAAATATAGAATACTACTACCCTACTTTATTTTGCACTTTACAATTAGTTTACACATTTCTTCGCCTCATTGCCGGCAAGGCTAGGAAAAACGAATTATTCCTAGCCCTACAAAAGCTTATTATTGAAATATTGTCAAAAGTTTTCTCGGCGTATACTCACGTTTACAAATAAGGTAAAAAGAAAGGAGTAAACGTTCCGTTACTCCAATTTCCTTTTAGACAATATCATAAGACCTACTTCTATATATATAATCATCATCAGAATATAAAGTAGGAGCTAATGTTTTTAAATAAGAAATAGTATAAACATAAGAATGTTGCATTAAATCGTTAATAAATCCTAAAGATTCCAACTTTAACTCATTGATGATACGTTTATATCTAGTTCTAGCATTTTTAGATAATAAACCTAATCGAGATATATCTTTAAGTAAATAATCTAGACAAGCTTTATCTGTGAATGAAAGATTTTCTACAGAGTAATATTTAAAAATTAAAATTCCATCAAGAAAATCTTTAAAACCTGTTAAGTATGTATCTATATAAGTATCTCTTAATTGTAACTCTACCCTCCACCAGTCAACTTCTATATTAAAATTCTTATCTTTTACCTTTTGTTCTACTCCTTTATTATATATACGTATAAATTTATTAGAACTCATAGAACCAAAATAACATGTTTCAAGTTTACCAGTTCTATCATAGTAATATGCTTTCTTTCTAGGATTTAAATCAACTATATTATAATCATATAAATTATAATTATATAAATCTATAGCCAAATCTATTCTACTAAAATGAACGTCTTTTATATAAGATAACAAAGTATTTAATAACTTCTTCTGTAATTGGCTAGTAATCTTATTAGGGTTAAACTCTAATCTAAATTTTAAAGTTGTAATATCAATCTGTAAAAAACCGAAATCAGTAATTCTCCAGGACTTAGTAAAAAACTGGGTATCAATTACTTTTTCAAAAAAAGGTATAGGATAAGTATAAGCGAAATCAATTAAATTGAAATAGTACTCCTTACACTTAAGAGTGCCTAACACAGTTAACTTATCTATACTAAAATCACAAAATTTATCTATCTCACTAAATTCCATAAAAACCTCCAAATTTTCAAAAATTCCCACGAAATGGGAAGATTACCCTATGTTATAGAGGGGTAATCTTTTCTAGCCCGCTTCGCGGGGCTTAGAAAAGCTTCTCACTTAGTACATTAATATCATTATCTTCTAAATCAATAGATTTATAATTACCATGATCTAAAAGTGGCTTATTAGCATTTAACGGATATAAATAACAAGTATCATAAGATTTAAAAACTTTTCTAAAATTAACAAAAAATATTTTAGACTTAATATCTTTCATTTTTCTTAACTCAATATCTTTAGTAAAAGATAACTCATAATCTTCAAACTCATATGTTACCCTAGCAGAAATAAAACCTAAATTTATAATAGGTATCCTAAAGACAGTCTTGATACGATAATACTCACTAACAACATTTCTTAATTTCTTAACAACTCTACTAGGATGTTGTGAAATATAAATAATATCTTTAATACCAAAATGTCTATGAGCTTGGTTAAAATTAGCAATTATTCTAGGAAAAGTTTTATATTCATCAGAATCATAAAATAATTGTATCTCATCAATAATTATTAAAGAATCTGGTAAAAAAGAATTTTGATTCATTAAATCATATACACTAACTCTATTAGAATAAATCTTCTTCCTTTTATCTAAACATATAGGAAAATTAGAATAAACAGAATTATAAATTACTTTTTTTCTTTGCAACTTTCTAATTAATTTAGGAAAAAACTTATTTTGATTTTTAAAATGTTTAATAGCTAAATGAACACTAGTTAAAGTCTTACCTTTTCCAGGTAAACCATTAATTGAAATAACTGACATATAACACCTCTAATCTTTATAATCATAAATTGACATTTGCAAATCTTCTTTTTCTTTCTTTTCAATATATTCTCTTATAAATACTCTATTATCAGATATATGCTTATCTAAAGCATTAATAAAATTAGATAAATCAATTCTTAATAAATAAGGTAAATCCCAAACATATTTAAGACAAATATTCTTCAAAATAATCATTTTTCTATTTTGTTCTTTTTTATCTTTTATAATACCCATAATCAAACACCTCCATAATTATTAAAATAATAAATTTTTAAACCATAAAAATGATTTATAAAATATAGTTATAACAAAAGAAAGTAAAGCTAAATAAAAACCATTTACTATAACTAATAAAGCCATCTGCTGGAATGTTCCCATTTGAAGAACATTAAATTGTTGAAAGATAGCCATTTCAGCAATTTGCTCTAAATCAAAAAATAAATACATATATACCTCCCCTACTCTTCATGTTTACCTTTATATCTATGTTTTGCATCTCTTTCAGATTTAATTCTCGAATATTGTTTAAATTCAGAAATACCATTTGAACCAAAACCAAACCTAAGAAGAGCTATAAAAGAAATAATAATAATAACAGCAATAAAAAATTGTAAAAAACTAACATCTTCAGTAATTTTAAAATTACCCCAAATTTCAGACATTAAATTACCAATTAAATTAAAATAAAATTTTATAACATCTAACATTACTACCACCTCATTATCTTAATAATAATAGCAATAGGACTAATTAAAATACCAACCAACAATAAGCACAATAAATAATCTGAAATCGTATAAACAAACGAAAACTCTTCAGGAATACTATCGCCTAAAATTAATTTTGAAATAGAATGAAAATCGTTATCCTGAAAAACAACAACATCATCACTGGATTCAGTTAAATAAAAATCTTTATAAGTATATAAATCAGTAGTATTAAAATGATCATAAACTTTAGATGAATCATTTAAATCATAAAAGAATAAATTAGAAACTGCATTTATATCAAATTTAAAAGATAAATCTGAATATAAAAACACATTTTCAAAAGAGTTTTTTGAAGAAACAAAAATATAAAAAGTATAAACAGATGAAGATAAAGTATAATCACTAGTAAAACGATAATGAGAACCTTTTAAAGAAAAAGAAAAATTTGAATTAGTGGAATTATAATTTAAATCAATATAATCTCTAGATATATCACAAATTAAATGATAATCATAACCTAAAGAAGGATTATAAATTAATATACAACTATCACTTTCCTTTTTGTACTCTTCAGGTAATTTATCATATAAAAAGTTTTTTAATGATTCACCCTCACCAGAAATAATATCAAAATTTTCAACCTTATTATAATAAGGAGAATATAAATCAGAACCAGAAGCGAAAACATTTTTAGGTATCATAAACAACGAAAATAATAAACCGAATAGAATTACATAATTTTTCATTTTTTTTCTACCCAAGGAGCAACTAAAAGACCATATATAGTTAAAGAACATATAAGCATAAAAATAATAGGAACTATAAAACTGATTTCTTGAGGAAAAATCCCCAAGAAATCAAGCAGAATATCATACAAATTACTCACACCTTTCTATTTTAAACATTTAACAACAAGAATAACTATACCCATAATAAAAACAGTATAAAGACCAAAAGTAATAACAGGAGGAAAAGAATTTAAACCATAAGTTAATAAAATACCTATAAGAGTAAAAGATGAAAATAAATCAGCTATCAAACCAGGAACACTGGCAATCAATTCGCCTAAACTTTTAGGTGCTAAATCACCAAAATCACTAGAAGAAGAAGAATTAGAAATATCTACTTTATTAGTATAATCTAAATCCTGTCCAGCTGTATCTTTGATAGAACAATTGGAATAAAAATCTGAAGAAGATAGAAAACTATCTAAAGTAGTATCAGAAGATAACATGATATCAGTATCATAAACAGGACGATATATAACACCATTCTGTTCTATATCTAAATTAGATGCTTTTATGACAGAACCATAAGAAGAATTTAAAGTATAACTATTAAATAAGTAAGTATTATTAGAATTATATATTTCTTTAAAAGAAATAGCTAAAGCAGGTGGATTTTTTTCAACTTTCTTAACATAAAATAAAGGTACAGGATAAGAAACATCTTCAGAAGTAACACCGCCCAATTCTATAATTATATCATCAGTATGAAAAAAATTAATATAATAAACACCTTTATAATCTTTAAAAACTATATAATAAGGGTATTTATCTAAAATATCATTAAAATCAAACGCACCTAATTGACCAGCTTCACCTCTTCCAGAATGCCAATAATTTGTATGAAATGGATGAAGTGGTGAATAATATTTCAATTGAATACCAAAAACATTTTCATCATAATAAATAGCAGAAGAAGAATTGGCACCATCATAAACATAAGAAAAGTAAAACTTAGGTTTCTCTGTAACATTTAATAATGGAAAATTTAAATAAGAAACTTTAATACTACCAGTTTTACCAGAAACATAATCGAAAACTTGAGAAGCATCATCTAAAGGAACATCTTCATAACCAGAAGCGAAAACATCTTTAGGCATCATAAATAACGAAAATAATAAACTAAATAAAAATAAATAACTATTTTTTGTCATCTTTATTACCTATGATATTATTTTTCTTAAGTAAATAAATAGCTAATGCAATAGAAAAAGCAATTACTAAAAAATTAATCATATAACTCTAACCTCTCTTTCTTTAAAACTTCAATAAAGTTTAATTTTTCTAATAATTTAAGCAATAAACAATTATCAGCTACAATTAGCTCTACTTTATAAATAAATATCATCCCTTTCTTTTTTTTATAAGAAAAGAGAGCAGATAAGTTACCTACTCTCTTAAATTAAAATATCTTTTTAAGCACTTTAATAGCAGTAAATACAGCAATTACACCAAATGGAACTAGAAGAATTGGATTAGTAGTCATAACTTCTAAGAAGTCAACTGCCCAACCAGTCACCGCAGTAATAATTTGCCCTAAAGTTGTTAAATATGTACTTAAATCCATAACAGCAGCAATTTGTGGCATATTTTAAACTCCTTTCACTAAAAAATTTTTTTCAAAACTTTTATAGCAGTGAAAACAGCAATAACTCCAAATGGAACTAGAAGAATTGAATTAGAAGTCATAACTCCTAAAAAACTAACAGCCCAACCAGTTACCGAACTTACAATAGTACCTAAAGTTTCTAAATAAGTAGATAAACTCATTGTAGATGAAACATCAGTAAGAATTTGAAGTATAGTAATCACTCCTTTCTTAAGTTTTTTTTGTGATTAAGCTAACACCTCAAATGCTCAACCTATATTATTAAAGCTAACACCTCAAATACTTAATAATTAAAAATCAAATTTATACTGTTCATAATAATCAACCATTTTATGACCATAACCATTAACATAACCAGGTGAACACCAATGTTCAGAATCTTGAATAGGTCTATGCTTTGTTTTCCTAACAATTAAAGAACCATCTTCTTTTCTATAAACAGAATGACACTCTTTAACAATAGGTGGACTATAAGAATTATAATAAGGTTTAAAATCAAAAGCTAATTGACATAATTCTTCACAAGTATAAATTTTTAAAGATCTTTCACGATAAGATAGAAATTTAGTATCGTGTTCTTCAACAATCACAACCAACACCCCCTTTTAATGCTAATCTATTTTAACACCAATAGCACGTGGAGGCTTAGAAGTAGAATATATTTCTAAACTTAAAGTAGCATTTTTAGGAAGTGAAACATTTTTATTAGAATCAAAAATCTTTAATGAATCAACTCCAGATATAAAAGAATTTTGAACAACACCACCAATGTAACTATCTTTTAAATTTTCATCAGGTTCAGTTAAATAAAACAATTTAACACCCTGAATCTTATCACCATCTTTTGTAGCAAAATCTAGTTTTTGAATAGAGATAAGTTTAATCTTTTGCGTAATAATCGGAAATTTATTATCCATATTATAACCTCTTTTCTAAAAATATTTTTAGAAAAGAGAAAACCCGAAGTGTTTTCGGGTAAGATATTATGTTAACTATTTACTAAAAGATATATCAACTCCGATAGTATATGTTATGTTAACTAGTATAAAAAATTAAAAAGAAAATAATAAGGAGATAATAAGTAAGAATACAATTAGCACTGATACAATTATTGCTGGTATTAAGGCAATATCATATAATGTCTTCTTACTAGTTTGTTCTACATTAGCCTTAATAGATGCTATTTTGTTATCATTAGCAAATATTTCTTTTAATTTATGATTAATACTTGCTAAATATCCAATAGCTAAACTTATTAATATTAATAAAAGCACAGGAAAAACATATGTTAAAAATAAAGCATAATAAGAATTATAAGAAATAAAATTATAAACACTATTACTATCCATAAAATATGGCACCTCTTTTGACTTTAATTATATCAAATATTGAGTACTACTCCCCTACTTTAATTTGTACTTTACACTTAGTTTACATACAGTATATGAATAAAATTAGACCTTAAATCTAGTTATTTTTTCAATTAAATCTTTTCTTTTGTTTTATTAATAGCATCTTTTATTCTGTTAATAACATATTCTTTTTCGTTTGGATATTTTGTATAAAAATATATTAACGGTATTCCTGAAGCATTACATATTTTATTAACTTTTGCATCTCTTACTTTTCTTTGCTTTAGTTGATGTGTTCCATCGTTTAATTCTATTAATAATAATATATTTCTTAAATTATTATCGAAAATAGCAAAGTCTATATTTCTAAATAGATCTGTATAATATTTATTGTTGTTTTCTTTGCTTATTATAGATGCTAAATTTAGTTGAGGTATAACTTTATATTCTGGTTCTAAATTTTTAAGTTTATTATAAAACTCATATTCAGTATCAGTCATAAATCTTTTCTTCTTGTAAATTGTTTTTAACTTTTTTTCATCATTAAAATTATTATTATATAATAAATTATCAATTAAATTGGTTAATGCCCTTATAATTATTAAAGTAGCAATTAAAATTAAAAAGGTATACATAATATTCTATACCTTTCTTGATTGAATTTCAGCAATTTTTTCAAGAACTTCTTTGGCATTTGTTTCATTAATTTCACTATATCCAAGTTCTCTTAAAGCTTGAACTTTTGCAGTATTTAACTCTTGTGTACGACTAAGTTTCTCTTCTTTTTTTGCTTCAATATCTTGAACGAATCTCTTATGAGTTTCTGCTATCTTATTCTTAGATGCTCCTCCATTATGATATAAAGTCATAGCAGAAAATAAAATACTTTCAAAAACAAATTGTCTATCTTTATCAAAAGCAAATTCCATTGGATTAGTAAATCCCATTGATTTTGACATGTATCCTAAAATATACCTTAATTCTTCATTAGTTTCCATTGATTGTAAATAATGATATAGATATACATAAGTATTATAAGTATTTTTTGTCTTATCCTCTAATAATTTTTCTTTAAGTAAATTAATAATGTCAGCAAGTATTTCTTGTTCTTTTTTATTAAAACTTTTAAGGTCTGCTAATACTTCTCTATTAGATGAATCTTTTACTCCTTCATTAAGTCTATTTTCAACTTCTATAATATAATCACTAGTTACATTAACTCCACTTACTCCATCTTCATCTTCTATATTTAATAAAGCAAGTAATCTTACAGCTTTTTCTTTTGGCCATAAGGATAAACTATCTAAAGCTAAATAGTTGTATAGCATTTGTCTTGATACTCCTAAATATTTAGCTAGTCTTACTTTTGATATTCCAAGTTCACTTAATAATTCGTTTAAATCTTTCATGCTAACCACCTATAATACATTTTAAATAGTTTGACAAGTTTAGTCAAGTAAAATTTATGTAAAATGTTTACATAGAAAAGAAACTATAGTAAATACCATAGCTTCTCATTGTTCTTTCTAACTTCTTTTACTATTCCCCCTCCAAGACAGTATTCTCCGTTATAAAAAACACAAGCTTGTCCAGGAGTTACGGCTTTAACATTATCATATTTAACTAGTATTTCTCCGTTATCTAAATATTCTAATTTTACTTTAACATCAGGGGCTCTATATCTAAATTTTGCAGTACATTCTACTGGTCTTTCATCACAGTTAAAGTTAATCGTTTCTAAAAGAGCGCTATCTGAATAAAGATACTTGTTATTCTCCCCTTCTGCAACATATAAAACATTTTTATTCAAGTCTTTTCCTACAACAAATAATTTATCTTTACTACCTCCAATATCAAGTCCTTTTCTCTGTCCTATTGTATAATACATTAACCCAATATGTTCACCTAGTACTTCATTAGTATCTATATTAACAATATTACCTTTTTTATTAGGTAGATAGTTTTTTAAGAAGTTTTTAAAATTTCTTTCACCTATAAAACATATACCTGTAGAATCTTTCTTTTTAGCAGTAACTAATCCATATTGTTCTGCTATTTCACGTACTTCTTTTTTATCTTTAATGTCTCCTAAAGGAAATAAAACATTTTTAAGTTGTTCTTTACTAACCTGAGATAAAAAGTAAGTTTGATCTTTATTGTGTTCATGGCTTCTCATAAGTCTACCATTTTCTATTTTTGCATAATGACCTGTGGCAATATAGTCAGCGCCTAATTTCTTAGCTTCTTTAACAAATAAATCAAATTTAATATATTTATTACACATGATATCAGGGTTAGGAGTTCTTCCTTTTTTTAATTCGTCTAAAAAGTAAGTAAAAACATCATCCCAATATTCTTTGATAAAATCAACTCTATGTAAAGGAATACCTAATTTGTCACATACCGAAAGAGCATCATTATAATCTTCTTCTTGAGGGCAGATATTATTATTTAAATTAGGATTACCTAAAAAATCATTATTAATTGAACTATCCCAGTTTCTCATAAATAATCCTATAACTTCATAGCCCTGTTCTTTTAAAAGAATGGCAGCGACAGATGAGTCTACACCACCAGATATCCCTACAACAACTTTACTCATAAATATCACACTTCCTTTTGATTTCAACTAATTATACAATATTTTCCTTGTATTTTCAATAATAATGCGATATAATATGTGATACTTAGGGAAAGGGATTAAAACTATGGAAGATAGAATATTATTGAAATCTAATGGAACATTTAATGACATCAAAAAAGCCTTAGAGTATATAGTTTATAATAAAGATATTGAGGCAAGAGAAATATTTTTAACTAATTGTAAAAGTATAATAATATCTTTAGTAAATGAATTACTTGAAAGTGTTAAGAGATACCCTACTCCAATTTCATACAATAAAAATGTTTTTGAAATAGATAGATTACTATTCTTAGCCAAGAGTTTATATGGTGATGAACTTTTACCAATATTTCAAAAAAATATAAATCTACAAGATGATGAAATAAACTATTCTAGTTCTTATGAAAGATATAATGAAAATGTAAGTAGAAATATTTTTTATGATAGAGATTTAATAAACAATTTAAAAGCATATAATAAAGAATTGAGTTTAGATAAAAAATATAAAGGTATTAATAAAAACACTTTAGAACAAGCATATTCTATCTTTTTTAGTCTTACTGATATTTTAGATATTGATTCATATAATGATAGAAAACAAGAGTTCATAAAAAAGAATAATATTGATTATAATACCTTTATAGATTATGTTTTACTATATGGATATAGATATTTAAATCTAGCATCGATTCAAATGAAAAAGAGGGTTTCTGATACACTTAATCTTATGTATAATACTTATAATGATGAACTAGCCTTAGAAAATGTTATAGAAAAAATTATAGAAAGTTATGATATCAATGTTCTTAAAGAATTAATTTATACTCACCATATTTCTCCATACATTGTAAAAAAGATTATTCAAAGCAATAATAGTTATAATAGAAAATATGGTAAAGATATAGATTCTATTATTAATAAAGTAAATAAAGTAATAGAATTACTTCATGCTGAAAAGAAATTTATTCATTATTCTATAACACTTCAAAAATTAATTAATTGTAATGATAAAAAAGAGTTAGAGGATATAGTTAAAAATAATATGAGAGACTTAAACAAGACAAATATAAATTTATTCGTTAAAAATTATAAAACTAATTTAAATTCACTAGAAAAAGAAAGATTAACTGAAGAATTATTAAAAAAAATAAAAGATATTAAAGAAAAGGTTAAAGCAGATAAAGATATGAATAATACCTTAAAAAAAGAACAAGACTTAAAAGATTTTATTGAAAGTTTTGACATTACTCCTTTTTTTAGTGATGATATTAAAACCGTTGATGAATATTGTAATGCTTTTAATATTTCAAAAAATAGTTTTTATACTTATCTTTCTTATATTGAAACAAATAATAAAGAATTATATTTAAAAGTAAAAGAAAAAATAAGAAAAGAAAGATCACAAAGATATTCTGTTATAGTTAATAAAACAAATACAATTGCTGATGAGATTATTAATGGTATAAAAGAAGATAATGAAGCGACAAGAAACTTTGAAATACTAGATTATTTTCTTAAAACTAAGCTCGATTTTAAAGAGTTTATGGATATATATACTGAAAATAATAATGTTGATATAGAATCTTTAAGAAAGCTTAGACAATTCTTTAAAAAGAATAAACTAACTAATAAGATAATACCTCGTCAAGAACTTAATGGTACAACTATATTTATGATTGGTGATGCACCATATGAAGTTAGTAAAGAAGAAAAAGAAAAAACAATTAATTATCTTAATAAAAAAACGATTCCTCTTTACACAAAAGTATATAAACAAGCTTTAAAAAGATGTGTAAATGGTACTTTGTTTGAAGAAGTTAAAGAATTTAAAAATGTTAAGAGAGGATGATTATGGATGAACAAAAAAAGTTTTGATAAAATAATTAATCAAGATTATGAAAATATTAATGAAAATGATATAAAAAGATCTCTAGAATACTTTTTTGCTATTAACGATGAAGAAGAAAAGAAAAAGTTTCTTTCTAATTTTAAAGGTGCAGTTAAGTATTATTTTGATAATTATATAAAAAAAGATATAGATACTTATCCTGTTCGTGAAAGTGAAAATTTAAATGTATATAGAGCGGATAGACTTTCTTTTTACATTTATTCGTTATATGGAATGAAAGATTTAGATATTTTTAAAGTTAATAAAAGCAAAAGCTATAATGGGGTTACTGTCTTTAACTTTAGTTTTGCAAGATATAGATCTATTGTTAGGGAATTTTTAACAAATGAGGAAGCTCTTCTTTCTAAACTTAATACATATAGAAAAGAGACTGAACTTAGAAAGAAAATTATAAGTTTAAAAGTTGATAAAGACCTTCTGAAGGAAGCATATTATACATATTTAACAATTGATAATTATTCTGATAAAGCTGCTTATTTTAAAAGAGTGGATTCTTTTATGAAAAAGTATAATGTTAGTAAAGATACACTTAAAGACTATGTAATAACATATGGCCTACTCTATTTAAATCTAGATTATAATCAAGTTCAAAGAAGACTTAGAGTAATTAATACTTTAAATAGAGATAATAGTACTCCTACCGATAAAAAGCTAGTCTGTATTCTTAATAAAATTAATGTTATTACAAATGAAACTGAATTAGAAGAATTAGTTGGTTCTAATCATATATCTTTAGATTTAATTGATTATCTATATGAAAAAGGATATCTTGATAAAGAGTTTTATAAAGAAATATCTAGTAAAGCAGAACATATTTTAAATAATATGTGTAATAATCATAAATATATTCATTATTCAGTTTCGTTAAGTATGTTAGAAAAAGAGACAGATGAAGATACAATAGATGAGATTGTTAAAAATAATCTAGCAAGTTTTAGAGAAATAGAAGTTGGAAATTTTATTTCCATTTATAGACTTAATTATACAAATGAAGAAAAAGAAAAACTAAAAGAAGATTTACAACTTAAAATTAATAAATCTAAAGAAAGAATTAAAGAAAAAGAAAGTAAAATTAGAGAACAGAAAAAAATTAAAAATATTAAGCCTATAGTAGATAATATTGATTTTACTCTATTTCTTGATGATAATATCAAATCATTGAATCAGTTTTGTGAATTAGTATCTATTAGTAAAAGTAAATTTTATAAATATTTAAAAGTATTAGAAATAACTAATAATTCTTTATATTTAAAAATTAAAGAGAAATTACAAAATCGTAAAATACATAGTAGAATAAAAATTAATATAGATGAAAATGGCGAAAATGTCGCTCAAGTTGTTAAAAAAATTGAAAATGGTATTGAAGATAATGAGGGAAATATTAGAAAGTTTGAATTATTGGATTATTATCTTAGTACTAAATTAAGTTTAGATGAATTTATTAGTACTTATATAAACAGTGATAAATGCAATAAAACTTCTCTTGCAACTTTAAAAAAATTTTTATCTGATAATATAGTTATAAATAATAGAATGCCTAAAATGGATGTTGATAAAGAACTTAATGGTACTACTATATTTATGATTGATGGGTCACCTTATGAAGTTAGTAAAGAGGAAAAAGAAAAAACACTTGATTTCCTTAGGGAAAAAGAAATACCTCTTTATACTAAAGTATATAAACAAGCTTTAAAAAGATATATAAATGGTACTTTGCTTGAAGAAGTTAAAGAATATAAAAAGACATTATAATTTTGGAGAAATTACTATGAGAGAGTTTAGTGATGAAAACTTTGCTGATGTTATTAAAGATATAAAAATTAAACCAGACTTTGTTAGTTCTTGTGATAATAAATCTTATTTATTATCTTTAGGTGCTAATACAATTACTTTTTTGAATATAGCAATTTTAGGCAAGTTATCTTTAATATTTTATCCAATATCATTACTAGTAGGTAATATTTTTACTCATACATTTGGTAATATTCCCGTTAAGAAGATGGATTATAGAAAGAAAAAAGAACTTGAAGAAGATCTTTATATCTATGTTAGTAAATTAAAATCTTATGGTATTGAAGTGACAGTAGATGATTTAAAAAATGCCTTTATTCAAATTGATAATAGCAGTTTTGATGAAAGTAAAGTAAATATATATTTTTTTGATGTTAATAATAAGTTAAAATTATTACAAGAAAGGATTAGTTATCAAAAAGAAATGAATGATTGTTATATTAAAGATAAAACTATATATATACTAAATGAAAGCGAAAAAGATTTAGAAATATCTTCTATTACTAGCAAAGATATTAGAAACTTAGAAAAATATATTACAAAAAGGAAGAATTTAAAAGCAAGTAAATATAATAATATGTTTGAAGAGAATATTGAGGCTTTTAGTAATAGTTTTTTAAGAAAACATTTTCGTAAACTTTTATTAACTTTAGTACCTGCTATTTCTTTATCTTTTGCATCCTTAAAAAGTGAATATGGAAGTTTAGAAAATATTGTTAATACTACTAAAATATTAAAATATTATAGTAATCCTAATAGTTTAAGTGATGAAGAACTTTCTACATTATTAAATAATATAGAAAAAGAAATAAGAAAAGTAAGTGATGATGAGAAATTTAATGTTAGTAATGTAGATACTAAAGAAGAAATAGATAACTATTTATTACTTAACTCTATTGCTATTAATCAAGAAATGACTAAAGAAGAAAAAGAGATTTATTATAACTTTTTAGACTTTTTTAATGATAACCCCTATTTAAATAAGAAAGATGTTTATAATAGATTATCTGCTCTTGACTTTATTAGAGAAGATGAAATAGATAATTTTTCAGTATTAAAACTATTTAATGATACTCTAGCTTGCTACTTACCTTTTTTTAATAAAATAATTTATGTATCTGAATGTGATTATTTAGTAAAAGCTCATGAGGCTACTCATGCTATTCTTGGTGGTTATAATATGCCAAGATCTTTATCAGAAGGACTAGCAGAGATTATTACTCATGAATATTTTTATGATAATCATAATTATTATAATACAAGTTACTGTAAAAATGTCGCTATCACTAAATTAGCTATAGAACTTACCTCTAAAGATATTATTTTAAAGTCTTTTGGAGAAAATAATATTGAACCTATTAGTGATAAATTAATTAAAAATCAAATTAGTAATGGAATATCCTATGGGGAAGCTAGGAGTAATACTTATGAGTTTCTTGAAGATATTGATATATCTTTTGATGATAATTTAGAGATAGATTCATATAATTTTGATATTTTTTATCCAGATAACTCTTTTAAAACCGATATAATTGAAGATTTAGAAGAAGATTTCTATAATAGTTATATGCCTGATAATATTTATTATTATTTCAATCAAAAAGATGAAAAAACTTTAAATAAAAAGTTAAACAACTAACTTAATTAAAGCAGGAGATAAGAATACTTCTATAAAACTACAACCTATAAATATTAATAATACTGTTATATATACTTGTAGATATCTTTTCATAGAACTTCTTAGATTAATATCTACTCCTTTAAATAAATATTTAAATAGTTTAATGCCAAAATAAAGGGCATAGAAGCCTAAAAATAAGCTCATTAATAAAGTAATCAATTGATGAGGAAAAAGGTAGAAAAAAGCCTTTAAAATACCATTAAAATGATATGTATAGATAATAGAAGATAAAGAAAAACCAAATATAAAGGAAGTAGATGCTAAACTAAAGATAATTATAGGTATTCCTATAATAGATATACCTAGTAAAAAGATAAATGTTACAAAAGAAATATTACCAATTAAGCTATTGATTAAAGCACTTTTATAATCTATATCATTATTCTTAATACTAGTAAAGAAACTATCTAAACTATTAGTTACAAGAACATGATCACCTTTATTTAAAATAACAGCATAAATAATACCTAGTAATAGTCCTATAGTCATTACTATTATAAGAAATATATATATTTTTTTCTGCTCTTCTAATTTATTAGTTACTTTAGTCTTTACTTTTTTTAATTTTAAATCCATATCTTTCACCCTAGTAAATATTATTCTTAAATCATAATTATTTACCTAATTTCATTTTACAAATATTGACTTTTTATATATAATTAGACTGAGGTGAAATTAATGAATCAAAAAATAGTAAAGATAGTATCTGCCATTATGTTAGTAGCAATACTAGCTTCCGTAATAAGCGTAATATTCTTTTATGTAATATAAAAAATAGACATTTAAGTGCCTATTTCTTTTTATATTCTATAATTTTTCCTTCACTTATATCATAATCACTATTATCATTTGTAATTATATCATCTTTAAATAATTCTTTAATTAGTTTAGTCATATCATATGTAAATTTTTCTTTTAAATATTCATCTTCTTTTAATGATATGTTTAAAACTACTTCCTCATCTAAACCAAATATTTCTTCTAAGTGATTATTTACAACTATTCTATCTATAACACTAAATGGTTCAAAGTAAAATCTTCCACACTCTTCTTCGATAAAACGATTTACTTCTTGATAGACAATATTTACTTTTCTACTATTGATTCTATTTAGATAATTATCCCAATTTATTTTAATTAAATCCAAATCTTTAAATACTTTATCTAAAAGGTATAAATGACTCTCTAAATAATCTTTTAAATAAGAATCTAGACTCTCAATATAATCTAATAAATATTTAGTATTCCCTACTCTATTTAGTTTATCTTTATTTTTTATATTTTTATGAATTATTTCTTCAATATTTTTATCTTTATAAAATATTTCATAAAGAAAATTCTTAGCATAATAATCTAATATAATATTACTATCTTCATATTTAGATTGGATTACAGCGAAACCAAGTCCAATTTCTTCTTCAGTTTCTTTACTACTATTTTGAACAGCGCCAATTTCTATTTTATCAATACTATAAAGTGCTTCTCTTATCATTTTATAATTATCACTTATATTAGATACTAAAATAATAAGTTCTAGATATTCACTACTTTCTTTGTCTAAAGTTTGTAATAGATAATCAACATCATTTTTATATATTTCAAAACTATCTTTAAAATTAAGAAACATATATTTAATAACTGTTAGATTTCTTCTAAAAGCAATATCTAAATAGTTATAATAAGTTATATCTTTAGACTTTTTTAAAACTTCAAAAAGAAAGTTATTATCATTTTCTAGATCTTCTATATTATCTATATCATTACCTATAATATAATTATATATTAATTCTTTAGAATACATAGTAACACCTACTTGAATAATTTAGTTGTATTTACTCTTTTACTGTTAACAAGATAACTTGCCTTTTTAATAGTTTTCTTTTTATTATAATTAGATTTTACTCTTTTCGCTTCCATAAACTCCCCTTACCTTTCTATATATCCTTCAATTTCTGGTGTAATATCACTAACTAATAAATCACTTGTATCATACTTTAAAACGATATCATTAAGACGTTTTTTATCTTTAGCAAGATATAGTAATATTAAACCTGCTATTCTATTAGCAGTATACTGATTAAGTTTGTATACATCGCTTGGATTTATATTATATTTTCTAATAATATCATTGATTGGACCATATTTATATATATAATTAATATAACTTCTTGTAATTAATTCTATATTTTTATCTTTTTTTAAAAATCTAGCATTTTTCCATACTTTCATAGTATTCCCCCTTGTAAGTTCTATATTATACCATACTTTTTTAATTTTGGTAAGATTTAACACGTCTTTTTTAAAAAAAACTACCAATACTATTATTGTAGCTTACTAAGGAGTTGATCTAGATGAATTTTTTAAAAAAATTAAAGCTACAAATAATTGTTCCTCTTCTTATACTCTTTATTATGCCCCAAAATATTTATGCTTATTCCAAGTATATTATCCCAGGTGGAGAAACCATTGGTATAGAAGTTAATTCTAAAGGTATTTTAGTAGTTGGCTTTTATGAAGTAGATAGTAAATATATTGGAAAGGATGCTGGTTTTGAAATTGGTGATGTTATTACAGAAATAAATAATACTAAAGTAAGTAATATTGAAGAGATGGTTAATGCAGTTAATGATGAAGCAAGTAAGGATAATAAGTTAGATGTAACTATTATTAGAGATGGTAAGTCTTCTTCTTTAACATTAAATATGGTTTGTGATAGTAGTAATGTTTGTAAAACAGGTATTTATGTAAAAGATGAAATAACAGGTGTTGGAACCTTAACTTATATCGATCCTAAAACTACTATATTCGGTGCTTTAGGTCATGAGATTACAGAAAGGACTACAGGAGAAAGGTTTGAAATAAAGGATGGTAAAATCTTTAATGCCACAGTAACAGATAATATTAAAAGTGAAAGTGGTTCTCCAGGTGAGAAAAATGCTATTTATGATGAAAACATAACTTATGGTGAAATAGATGCCAATGAAGAATCTGGTATTTTCGGTAAATATACTAGTGAAATACTAGAAGATGATGCTTTAGAGGTAGGAACAAAGGATGATGTTAAGACTGGTGAAGCAAGTATTAGAACTGTTTTAAATGGTAATGATGTAAAAGATTATACTATAAACATTTTAAATATTAATAAAGATACTGATATTAAAAACATTCTGTTTGAAATAACCGACCAAGAATTACTTAATAAAACCGGTGGTGTTATACAAGGTATGAGTGGTTCTCCTATTATTCAGAATAATAAAATAGTTGGAGCGGTTACTCATGTTATTGTAAATGACACTAAAAAAGGGTATGGTATTTTTATAACAACTATGCTAGAAGATGGAGATAAGAGTGCTAATTAATAGCACTCTTATTTAATATGTCTTTTAAATATTTAATTTCTTTTTTTGTTAATCTTATTTTACTTTTAAATGTTTTAGGTAAAGCTTTAAGTAAAGATTCTTTACTATTTAAAAGATTTTGATAATATTCATGTGTAAGACTATCATTTTTTAAACTTAAAACTGGTCCTAAAAATAATTTCTTATAAGAGTAGTATTTTCTTCCCTTCTTAAAGACAATTATTTCATATATAATATTATTTTCTTTAACTAAGTCTTCAAATTCTATATAATAGCCATATTTTACTAGTTTTCTTTTAACGGCAAGAGAATAATTATTAGGAGATAGTATTAATGTATTAATATTTTTTAAGTATTTTTTATTATTATCAATTATTTTATTAATATTAAGTCCACCCATACCAGATATAGTTATTGTATCAATTCCTTCTTTATAGGAGTCTAGTCCTTCTCTTTTAATTAGTTCTACTTTATCTTTTACTTTATAGAAATCAACGTTTTCTTTAGCTTTTTTTAAAGGACCACTTTTATTATCGCTTGCAACGACTTTATTAAGACCTTTTTCTTTAACTAAATATATAGACAAAAGAGCATGATCACATCCAATATCTAAGGGGTACGTTGAAAGGGGAACTAAGTCCCCTATTGTTTTTAATCTTTTATTTATTTTCATTAGTCTGTTAAGAAATCCTTTAACTTACGAGATCTAGATGGATGTCTTAACTTTCTTAAAGCTTTCGCTTCAATTTGTCTTATACGCTCTCTTGTTACTCCAAAAATTTGTCCTACTTCTTCTAGAGTTCTACACTGTCCATCATCAAGACCAAATCTAAGTCTTAATACTTTCGCTTCTCTATCTGTTAAAGTTGCAAGAACACTAGTTAATTCTTCTTTTAACATTTCCTCTGTTGTATATTCTTCTGGTCCAATCATTCTATCATCTTTAATAAAGTCTCCTAAATGAGAATCATCCTCTTCTCCAATAGGTGTTTCAAGGGCAACGGGATCTTGACTAATTTTATATACTTCACGTACCTTTTCTACAGGCATTTCTAATTTTTCAGCAATCTCATCATCTGTTGGTTCTCTATTTAACTCTTGGGTAAGTTGTCTTTGAATTCTTGCTAGTTTATTAATTGTTTCTACCATATGAACAGGTACTCTAATAGTTCTTGCTTGATCTGCTATCGCTCTTGTTATAGCTTGTCTAATCCACCATGTAGCATATGTAGAGAATTTATATCCTTTAGTTGGATCAAACTTTTCAACGGCCTTCATTAATCCGATATTTCCTTCTTGAATTAAATCAAGGAAAAGCATTCCTCTACCTACATAACGTTTAGCGATAGAAACAACTAAACGAAGATTAGATTCAGCAAGTATTCTTTTCGCTTCTTCATCTCCATCGACTGCACGTTCTGCATATTCAAACTCTTCATCGCTAGTTAAAAGTGGAATTCTACCTATTTCTTTTAAATACATTCTAACTGGATCATTTATTTTAATGTCTTTAGACATAGTTAAATCTTCTGTTTTTGTATGTTCAGTAATCTCTTCTCCACTTACATCATCAGATCCATCTTCTGATACTATATTAATACCTTCAGCAACTAAACTATTATATAAATCATCTAGACTATCACTATCTACTTCAAGACCTTTTAATTCATTGGCAAGTTGTTCATAAGTAACATAACCTTGTTCTTTACCAAGTTTAATAAGTCTTTCTTTTCTTTGTTCCATTGTTTTAATTTCTTCTACCATTTTTTAACTCTCCCCTATTCTTAGTTTTCTAATCTCTTCAGCATATTTTACTTGCATTATTGGATCTGTTTCATTTTGTATTTTACTTTCTAAATTACTAATTGTTTTCTTTAAGTTATATTCTCTTATAACTTTAATATAATCATCAAGTTCTTCTTTAGTAAGTGTTGTCTTTAAATCCATTGCTAGTACTTCACTCAATAGATTAAGTAACTCCCCTTTAGGTGTTAGGTAAGTATAAAAGTCCGCTTCATTAATAAACCCATACTTATGATAAAAATAAACAATTTCACTTTCTAACGCTCTTAAAGCTTCGGTAGGTAGCACTAGGTGTGATTTCTCTACCACATCAATTATCTCTTGTTTATTTAACATGTAATATATAATACTTAAACTCGCCTTTTGATACTTATCTTTATTCTTAGGTTGTATAGTTTTAGGAGCATCTATAACTTGTTTTTTTTCTTTCTTGTTGCTAGCTAACTCCTTAAAACTTTTTTCTAGGGTATTATACCCTATTTCAAACTTTTTTGCAAGGTCTTTTAGTATAATTTCTGTTCTAATAGGATCATCTATTTTAGATGCTTCTTGTAAAACTTCATGAATATAATTGGCTTTTTCTTCACTACTAGAGAAATTACGGTTACGACTTAAGCTTTTGATTTTAAAGTCACTATAGTAAATTGCATTATTTATTAAGGAAAGAAAAGCATCTTTTCCGTTTTTTAGGATATATGTATCTGGATCATCTTCTCCTGGTAGGGAAATTACTTTAACTTCCATATTTTCACTTGCAAATAATTCTCCGGCAGTAAGTGTTGCTTTAACTCCTGCTTCATCACCATCAAAACATAAAATAACATTATTAGAAAGTCGTCTTATTTCTTTAATATGGTCATGGGTTAAAGCTGTACCCATAGTTGCAACGGTATTTTTAACACCAACAGTACTTGCTCTTATAATATCCATAAACCCTTCCATAATTATAACTGACTTTTTAACTCTAGCTTCCTCTTTAGCAATATGATAATGGTATAAAAGCTTTCCTTTTTTAAATAGTTCTGTCTCTTTGGTATTAAGGTATTTATTTTGTTTTCCGCTTGTTATTATTCGACCACTAAAACCTATTACATTTCCATTTAAATCATGTAGAGGAAACATTAATCTTGAATAATAAATGTCATGGTCTTCATTACTAAGCCCTACTTTATTAAGTAAATCTAAGGTATGCCCTTTAGCAGTTAGTAATTTAGTAAGATCATCTCTATTTTTTAAGGAATAACCGATTTCAAACTCTTTTATAGTCTCTTCATCAATACTTCTATTTTTTAAATATTCTCTTGCACTTTCTCCTTCTTTACTAAGAAGATTATTTTGATAATATTTATTGGCAAGCTCATATATTTTATACCATTCATCATATTTAGTGGATGCTTTTTTTACTTTGATATTATTTAAAGTTATACCAACTCTATTAGCAAGATCAACTAAGACTTGGTTAAAGTCTTTATGTTCATAGTTCATTAAAAATGTAAATACATTCCCTGTCGCATGACAAGAAAAGCAAGTATAAATTTGTTTTTCACGAGAAACACTCATAGAAGGATTAGTATCATCATGAAAAGGACATACTCCAAAGTAGTTTTTACCTCGTTTCTCAAGAGGAATCTTCTCACTGATTACATCAACAATATCATTCTTTTTTCTGACTTCATTAATAATATCTTGATTGTTCATGAACATTCCTCCTTCCCAACACGTCTATTAGTTTAACACAACGATAAAGAAAATTCTATAAACTACTAGAATTTTCTAAAACATTTTCAAATGTTTATTATGTAATAGAAGTCAATTTTTTACTTGGCAATTTTTTGTTTTTAAGTATTTTATACTTTTTTCTTCTAACAATTTAAAATTGCAACACCTTTTACTGAGTCTTGAATTAGGGTTATTATTTTTCTCATCATATAGCTTTCTTGCTTTTGTACATATTTCTTTTCTTCTAGCATTTATTATTTTCATTTCTTTATCTAGCAAACTAATATATTCATATCGTTCTTTTTTATCTTTGAACTTTCTATAATTATTTATACTATTATATTTTAAAGCACTTGCCTCACTTAATAAAACTGGAATCATATTATTTAAATTTAAAACGCCTAATATTTTAGAATGTTCTTTTATTATAATAAAATCTTTTCCTTCTTTCATTTTATAATGCTTTTCTTTTGCAGATGAAATAGGCACATAATAGTTAAAATTATTTATTTGTAATACAATTCCTATATATGGTTTAATTTCATTATCACCATAGTCTATATTTTGAACAAGACTATCATACCGTTGTAAATATTCAACGTATTTCTTAGAAAGCACATACCATGACAGATGTTCATTATTCAATTTTTCCTCCCATATAAGTTTTTTATGAACACCACAGCTTTCAGCTTTTAGCTAAGAACTCTTATCGCAATTATATTTTAACAACGTATTAGATATTTGGCAATATAATTAATAAAAGAGATGACTAATGCCACCTCTTTACTAAACCATTTTTTACTGGAATGGTTAAACCGCTTTATACGTCCATTTTTTATAGGAATGGTAAAACCCATTAATATTATATGAAATCTCTTTCATTTAATACATCTTTATTGTATCACAGTAAATTATTTTAGTAAATATTTTTTGATTTTTTGATTTTTATTGATTTAAATACTAGAATTTTCTAAGCAAGTATTATTAAGTTCTTTTAACATTTGTTCTTTAATTTTATCTATATTAGCAAAGAAGAGATTTATTCCACGTTTTTTTAATAACATTAATTCACGAAATTTTGATTCTATCTCTTTTTCTATTTTTGGAGGAACTTTTGCCGGTTTACCATTTCGCATGTGGACATGATTAATATATTTTTCTATAGCAGGAAAAGCGTTTTGTAACAATATCGCACTTTCCTCATCAAAAATCTTTTTAATTAAAATCGTATTGCAAAAACCATATTTTTTCGTCTTCTTATCTACTATCTTTTTATATTTTTCTACCTTGCTACTTAAAGGTATAAACCATAATATATTTTTATCTTTAATTGTAAAATAAGTGGGCCTTGCTTTTCCTCGCTCATGGTTAGTCATTAAATTCTCATCATTAGCAATATCAAAAAATTCATCTTTAATATGATATAAGTATCCTGTTTTTATTTTCATGTTTCTATACCCCCAAAAATATAAACTGTAACTTAAGTGTACCACACTAAAAATATGTTCGTCAATGTTTTTTTTAAAAAGAAAATTCTATCAAACGATAGAATTTTCTAGTTATTTTCCACTGGGATTACTTATTACTCGCCAGCCACCCAGAAGCGAGAAACATTGCCTATTGGGATCATTTATTACTCGCCAGCCACCCAGAAGCGAGAAACATTTTCATATGTGTAAGTAAATAACTTACTTTAATATTATATGAAATCTCTTTCATTTAATACATCTTTATTGTATCACAACAATTTGTTTTAGTAAATACTTTTTGATTTTTTGTTAATTTAAATGGTATAATAAGTAGCCATAAGAAAGGAAATGATTATAATGTGGGAGTTTTTAAAAGAAAGGAAAGTTTTAAAGCAAGAAAAGAATTTCTTTGAAATGTTAAAGTTATCTCTTAATAGAGATTTATCTTTAAAAGAACAAACAATATTTTTAAAGGCAGTTGATCATGGTATTAATTATTTAGAAGAAGAATTTAAAGCGGTAAGAATGGATTCAACTAATACTTCTAAAGACTATATAACTATTAATAATGGTTTAACATTAATTAGTGATTTAAAAGAAGGATTCATAATAACAGAAGAGAATTTTATCAAAGAAAATATATTTCAGTTAAGTGCTCATTATCAAAGTGTTAAAGAGTATGAACTTGATTTTCTAAATTTTAGAAGTGATAATAGTAATAAGAATTTCCATAAAACTATAGATACTTTTATGGAATCTAAAAGTTATAAAGATGGTTATCAAAAACAAAAGACTTTAACTAAAAAGAGTTAAGGTCTTTTAAAATTCACTTTGACTATTAAGGTTGGCAAGTTCTATTAAGTAACTATTTTCTATACTATCTTTTGTTTCAAAAATATAAGTATAACTAGTTAATTCATCTTTATAAGGTTTTAATAGACTATTAACATCACTTTCTTCATAATCTTTATATTCTTCATATAAATCTACTATTAAATTATTATTATTTATTAAATCACTATAACTACTAAAATATGATGATGAGTTTGGATAGGCAAAAGCTTTTTTTAAAGTTATCGAATAGATTAACTTATCTCCTTCTACCTTTCTTTCTCCTTCTACATAATAATTTTCTATAGATGGGGATTCATATGAGCCATGAGCATGATAATCATTATCTGCTTTATACATCTTAGTATTGCTATCATATATTAAATAATCTCCATCATCTAGAAAGCAAGTAGAATTAACTGGGGAAAAGGTTGTTGTAGGACCAAAATATTTTTTTAAAGTAGATTCTACTTGTTTTAGACTAACACCTATATTAAAGTCTAAGTTAAGTTCTTTTTTAATATCACTAGGTAGTCTATCAATAAAATTAATCTTTTCTTTATTAGACAATGTCCTTAAGTTTTTCATGCCATCAAAAGTAATTATATAACTATCATATATATCAATAAGATTCATTAAAGAATCTATTTCTTTATTAGTTAAGGTATTAGTATTTTCATTGAATGTTTCACTACTTTCATCTTTTAGATTAACATTAACAATAAATATGATAGATGCTACTAGTAATAAAGTTATTAAAGCGATAAAAAGCATTCCTACTCTTCTTACATTCTCCATATGCATCACTGCTTTCCAATTTTCTTTTCTTACTTAAGAGTATATCGGAAGAAGAAAAATTATTCTACTATAAAAAGAAAAAGACATGTAAATTTACACATCTTATGGGTTTAATCTATTAGGTCCTCTAAATAATAGCATCGCTTCTTTAATAGATATTCCTAATATTAGCATTGTAAGTCTATCGATACCAAGTCCAAAACCACCATGAGGAGGACAACCATATTTAAAGAATTCTAAGTAGAACTCTACATCTTTATCAAGTCCTTTTTCTTTCGCTTGTTTAACTAAGACATCATATCTATGTTCACGCTCTGCACCTGTTGTTATTTCTACTCCTTTATAGATTAAGTCATAACCTTCTGGAATATCATCTTTTCTCATATGATAGAAAGCACGTTTATCTTTTGGAAAGTCTGTAACAAAGATAAATTCTGAGTTAAATTCATCCATTGCATAACGATACGCAAGTTTTTCTCCTTCTGTAGTTAAATCGTTTTTCTCTGATTCCTCTACTTTATAGTCATATCTTTTTTCAAGTTCATCATATAAATCACTTAGTTTAATTCTTGGGAATTTATTTTTTGGTACAACTATTTCCTCATTATAAAGCTTTTTTACTAAATCATTATATTTATCGTGTAACTTTTCTAATGTATAAGTTAATAATTCTTCTTCAAAGTCCATAACATCCTGGTAAGAATCAATATAGGCAAATTCTACATCAAAACCAGTAAATTCTGTAGTATGTCTACTGGTATTAGAGTTTTCTGCACGGAATACGGGTGCTACTTCAAAGACTTTATCATAACCACTAGCGATAGCCATTTGTTTATAAAATTGAGGTGACTGAGCAAGATAAGCTTTACGGTCAAAGTATTTTACTTCAAACACTTCAGAACCACTTTCACTTGCTGCACCTATTAACTTAGGTGTATGTATTTCTGTAAAGTCTTTTGAATACATAAATTCTCTCATAAATCTTGTCATATCACTTTGGATCTTAAAAATATTAAAGTTATATTCATTTCTAAGGTCTAGCCATCTATAATCTAGTCTTTGGTCTAAAAGTTGAGCATCTTTATCATGAATATTAATAGGAAGTTCGGCATCACTTTCGCTAGTAACTTCTATTTTAGTTGGAATAAACTCCATTCCTCTTAGCCTAACGTTTTCATTTTTCTTTAGGGTACCTGTTACTTTAATAGTAGATTCTATAGTTAAATTATTAACTAATTCTACCATTTCAGCATTATTTTCATCACTTTTCTCAATAGTTACTTGAACTTTACCAGTAGAGTCTCTAAGTACTAAAAATTGTACCCATTTAATATTTCTAATATTTTCAACAAAACCACTAATTTCTATTTCTTTATCAAAATAATTTTCTAAATCTTTGAAATATATTTTTTTCATATGTTTTTACTCCTTCTTTTAGTTTTTCTTCATACTCTTTAATAAATATACAATCTAATAAATGTTCTTTTATCTCTTCTCTTGGATAATAATCATATATCTTATTCTCTATACAATCTAATAATTCATATATATCACTAGTATTACTTTTTTCTACTAACCTTATCATTTCATCATATGGTAATAGTAAATGCCTACTAACTTTTATAATTTTTGGTTCAAACTCTTTTGTTTTTAATGTTATGCCGTCTTCATCTACAATGAAATCTTCTTTACCTTGTTTAATAATACAATAGTTAATTATTTTATTAATTCTTTTAAACTGTAAAGAGGTAATATAAGAATTAACTTCATAATAAATTTTATATTGATGTTTTAACCAAGTATTAGTGCATATTCTTATACCATCACTATCTTTTCTTATAAAACTTAAAAATAACTTATTGCCTTCATCAGTAAAATAATGTATGCTGTCTATATAATTTTCACGATAACTATATCCATCTTTAAATAATGACCAATTATATAAAGCATTTTCTCTTATATAGTTAGTATCTTTTTCAATTTCCATAAACTGTTCATATCTATATAAGTCTTTACCTTCTTTTAAAACTTCTTCATCGAATCGGTAATTATCTAAAAGATAAGAAATATCTTTTTCTAACAAATCTTTTGTTTTTTTAGAACATTCTATTACATCATTAAAATAATCTTCTTTTAATTTCATAAATTCTTTATAAAACTCTTTATCATAAGATGAGGTTATCTGTACTTTAGTATCCTCTTGTTTTATTAAAAATAAATACGGTTTTCCATAAGGATTAAGTTCCTCTTTTAATTCTATTATTGGTTTATTCGTCATGATTATGTTCATGGCAAGTACATTCTTCATCTACAGGTAGGTTATCATCACTTATATGTTCATCAAAGTAGTAAATGATATATTCCATCATAATCTTTTCTTCTTCTTTAGTTTTATTATTTTTAATAGTAATTAAACCTTCATTTAAATCATCACTGTTTAGTAGTATTAAGTATTTACTATTAAAGTAATCTGCTCTTTTAAACTGGCTCTTTAAACTTCTTTTAGTATATTCTGTTTCTACTACAAAACCTGACATTCTAAGTTCATTAGCAAGATAAATTGCATTTCTTTTTTCATCTTCATTAACATACATAATGAAAGCATCTATATCGGATCTAACATTATCTATATCTCTTTCTATTATCTCATCAACTAATCTATCAAGTCCAACTGCATAACCTACACATGGTGTTTCCGGTCCATCTAGCATACTAACTAGATTATCATATCTTCCTCCTCCACCTAAGGCAAGGTTATTATTTTCTGTCATTAATTCAAAAACAGTATGATTATAATAGTCAAGTCCTCTTACTATTTTAGGATCTATTTCATATTTAACTTCTAATAAATCAAGATACTCACACACCTTTTCAAAGTGCTCTTTACTCTCATCATTAAGATAATCTAATATTTTAGGAGCATCTTTAAAGTAGTCTTTATTACTATCTATTTTACAGTCTATAATCCTTAAAGGGTTCTTATCGAATCTTTCCTTACAATCATCACATAAATCGTCTAAATGAGGCTTAAAATAGCTTTTTAGGGCTTCTCTATATTTATCACGAGATTCTTTATCTCCTAGACTATTAATATGTACTACTGTATCAGTTAGTCCTAACATTTTATTAATGTTGTATGCAAGTGAAATAACTTCTGCATCCATCATTGGATCACTACTACCCATTACTTCTACTCCATATTGGCTAAGTTCTCGTAATCTTCCCTTTTGAGGTCTTTCATAACGATACATTGTTCCATTATAATAAACTTTTACAGGTAAATTATGAGTACCATACATTTTATTTTCTATATAACTTCTAACTACTCCTGCTGTTCCTTCTGGTCTTAAGGTAATAGGTCTATCTCCCCTATCTTTAAAGTCATATGTTTCTTTAGTAACTATATCAGTAGAATCTCCTATTCCTCTATGAAATAATTCACTAGATTCAAATATAGGTGTTCTAATATAATTATAGTTATACTTTTCCATACATGAATCAATTACTTCTTCTACATATTTCCAAATTCTTGCTTTCTTATCAGTTAAATCAACTGTTCCTTTTGGTTTATTAATCATATTAATCCCTTTCTTTCTACCTGATATTATACAGTAATTTTTTTATTTAGCAAAGTATAACTTGCTTTTTTATTAATTTTGTGGTATTTTATATAGTACTTTTAAGGGGGATATTATGAATATAAGTTTTAGAGAATCTTGTTTTATTGAAAAGATACCTAATAAAGAAGGTGGTTTTGGTTTTCTTGCCACTCATAAAGCATTAAAAGACGGTACTGTTATTAAAGTTATTAGAAATATAAGTTTAGAAAAAGAATCTACTATAATGGAGTTATTGGGTGAGAAAAAGATTGAAGGTAGTGGTTACCCTATTGAGGAGTATAAAGTAGATGATAAATTACAAGGTTTTATTATGTCTTATTTTCCTAATTCTTATGCTTTTGATTATATTATTAATAGAGATATGTTTACGCATGAAGAAAGAGTAAAGGCGGTACTTGATTGTACTAAACAATTAAAAGAAATACATAATAAAGGATTTTTGTTAAACGATATCGCTTTATCTAATAGTCTTATGGATAAAGATGGTGGTCATTTAATAGACTTTGATGCTGTAACTAAAAATTATCCCAAGAAAGCAGAATCGCATTATGAACTAGCTTTAAATGGTAAAATACTAAGACCAAACTCTAATATTGACAAATTAAAACATGCTTTAACTAATTTATCTTTAATATATGGCATAAATTTTGAAAATATTATCGATGATAGGACAAATGATGTTAATAGTCTTTTTAGCCTTTTTAAACGTAATAAAGAAATATATAATCTTTTATATAGTTATTTAAGTACTGATTGTTCTAAACCTTACTTTGATGTTTTAATAGATAGTCTAAAAGATGAAGAAAGAATAAAAGTTGAAAGTGCAAAAATGTATAGAAAAATACATAAATTAGTCTAAAAAATAAAAGAGTCATCTAAACTCTTCTTTTTTTGTTTAATTGGGCGACTTTAAAACAAAAAATAAGATGGTAAAGAGAGTTAGATGACTAGGAAAATTCATTCCCAATAACAATATATAATAAAAGTCGAAAAGTTACAAGTACGAGTTTTCGTAAACTCAAGGAAAACCTTTAATATCAACAAAAATTTACATATATTTTTTTAAATTTATTATATTATTTGTTCTTCTTTTTTGATATTTTCTAGAATAATATTAATTTTTTCTATTTTTAAATCGTTTTTATTATTTAGTATTATATCAATTCTTTTAGACTTTTCTGAAAGAAGATCTAAGTATTCATAATCAAAATTATTAATCGCATCTGTTAATACTTCTTCGTTATTTAATAAGTCTATAACAATGCTTTTAACTGTTATATTATCTTTAGATATAATATTATCTATAAAAGTATTTAAATTATTATTATATAAATATCTCTTAAATATATTTTCAAGTAATAATTTTAAGTAATCACATCTATTAGTATTACTTGCTAAATCTCTAGCTTTATATTTAGAAGTAAACTTTAAGGTATTACCTGTTTTTAAATAATCTATAACGGCATAATTACCTTGGCCTTTTTTATAGACTTTATCACATATTATGATAGCAGTATTAAGATCTAGTACTGTATTAATGTCTTTAAAGATATTATTATCATCTTTAGTGATAGTTACATTAATTTTAGGACTACTTTCTAATAGTTTTAACTCTTCTACTCTATCTTTTAAATAGTCTTTAATCTTTTCATAATTAGTTTTAATATTATTAGTTACTTCTAGTCTATTTACAATATTATCATTAGTATTAACATTAGGAGTTTCTTCTATTACATTATAATTACTAGTTAAAAGAGAATTAATTATAGACTCATCATATAAAGTATTTAGAATGCTTTTAGTATTAAATTCACTTTTAATTGTAGGGTTTAATAATACTTCTATAATTAGTCTTTCTATTTCATTTAATTTTGAATCATTTTCTTTTAAGTAATTAGGAAAATAATTATTTATATCTATATCATTATAAGTAATATTAGGATATTTAGGACAAGGTTTATGATTTACTATGAGTGCTATATCATCAATAAAGTCTAATTGAGCTTTAATAAATGTTTCTAACTCTTGTAATCTTGTTTTATATTTTAAAATTAAGTCATCTATTTCTTTAGTCATTTTTGTCTTATAACTTTTCTCAACATAACGCATATATTCATTAATATCATAATAAATACCAGCATTTTTAATAATAAGCTTACATGTTTCAATAATATTATCTTTAGTTAAAACTAAATTAGGAAGATTATTAAAACTTTGATTTAATATTTCTATTTCTTTTTCATCTTTTATAATAGCATAATACTTACTATTATCTTCTAATGTGTATAAGGCATAAACTAAGTTATTAACTGTTAAATAATTAGCATATATTATTTGGTCATTTATTTTAGCGAACAAAGAAAAGATACGCTCATTTTCTCTTCCTTGTTTAACATTTACATCTATGTTTTCATTAGAGTTTAATTTAGTAGTTGCTATATTTATAAATGCTGTAATCTTATTAATGTCAGTACTAGTTTTAGCCTCACTATAAAAAGGAATAACTTCATCTATTATACTTTTTGGTAAAATAGATTTATTAAGATTAAGAATTATGTTGTTAGCTTTAGAAATAGTATTGTTATAGTCAGTTATTAAGGCACTAGTTTTTATAGCATCTAAGACTTTATTAGAAAAAGAAAAATAATTATTATATAATTTTAGATAAATATTATTAAGTTTTTCTAGTTTCATAGAAGAATTTTCTAATTTTTCTATTTCTCCAAAGCTTAAAGATATTTCATTTTTTATATTTAGTTCCTCATTAAAATCACTATCTGTTAAAAGGTCTTGGCTTCTTACAAGAGTTTGATTGTAATAGCCTAATAATTGCTTTACTAAAGTTATTTTAGAATTTATCTCTTCTTCTAGAATATTATGATTGTTTATCTTAATAAAATTTTCTAACTCTTCTTTATTATCAAGTTTTTCTTTTAATAGTTCAAAATTATATGCCATAAAACCACTTCCTATTCTTTAATAATTATAACATGTAATTTAAAAGAAAAAAAGTATAGATTAAACTATACTATTTTTCAAAACTTGCCATAATTACTGGGACAACATTTTTCTTACGTGAAACACAGTCTTGTAAGTACTCTCCTTCACTCATTTCTTTATCGTAAGCATTATCCATTATATCTTTAGCTTTTCTATTGAATAGAACATAAGAACCATTCTTAATAATATCTGTTATATATAAAGCGATTAGTGAATAATTATTACCTTCTGCTTCTCTATCTAAAGTATCAAGATATGAATCCATTTCTTTTTTAATTTCATCAAAATTAGTAGTAAAGAATTGTCCTATTCCAAGAGTCTTATCATCTACTGTATATAATTTAAAGTCATTATATAATACATCTTCATGAGTCATACCATCTAGTGATGTACCTGCTTTAATTAAATTTAAGCCATATTCTTCATAATTAACTTCTGCTATACTAGATAACTCTTTAACTGCTTTTCTATCTAAATCTGTAGTTGTAGGTGACTTAAGGATTAAAGTATCTGATAAAATTCCTGATAACATAAGTCCTGCTATTTCTTTAGGTATATCTATATTTTTTTCTTTATATAATGAATAGATAATTGTATTACTAGAACCTACGGCCATATTTCTAAAGTTAATTGGACTAGGTGTTGATAGGCTACTTAGATTATGATGATCTACTATTTCAATAATTTCTGCTTCATCAAGACCTTCAGCACTTTGTTTTTCTTCGTTATGGTCAACTAGTATTACTTTCTTAGGATTTTTAGAATCTAAATCTGTAATTCTTAAAAGTCCTAAACACTTACCAGTTCTTCCATTAATAACAGGATAATTAGTATGTCTTAATTTTTTATTAACATCTAATATATCATCTACATAACTATTTTCATCAAAATAAACAGCATCTTTAGTAGATCTTTTCATTGTTCTGATGTAGTTAGAAAGCCCTATTAACTTAGCGATATGATATGTATCATAGTTACTTCTAATAATATTAACTCCATTTTCTTTAGCAAGTTCTATATGTTTATCTTTTATTTCACTATATCCTGCTAAAACAATCATTTTAACTTTAGAATTAACTGCATATTCAATTACACTGTGTCTATCTCCTACTATTAAAATGTCATTACTTGTTAATTTTACATTATTAATAAAAGTTGTACTACGATATGATGCTGCTAGAATATTACCAATTATTTCATCATCGGCTCTATTTACTTCTTCAGCATTTAAAACATTAAGTAAATTATCATAACTTGTTTCTAACTTTTCTATTTTAGTATCTATAAAAGCATGTGCTAAGTCTTTAATTGTTACTATTCCTTTAAATTTATTCTTATCATCTACTATTGGTACACCAGTAAGTCCTTCATTTAACATATATATATAACTATCAAAAGTAGATTTCTTTTCGTTTAGAAAATATCCTTTATGATAATTAATA
Organism: uncultured Bacilli bacterium; assembly: GCA_944331955.1. Classification (GTDB taxonomy): domain Bacteria; phylum Bacillota_I; class Bacilli_A; order RF39; family UBA660; genus Onthousia. Next base: position 4,084 of record CALVIY010000003.1, on the reverse strand, counting down.
TCTTTTAGTTGCAATTTAACGTCATTTAAATAAGCTGGTTCTTTTACATTAAAATAATCTAAGGCATATTTAGTTTCTTTATTAATTGCACTTAGTACACGTGGTTCTACGTTAAAACCTAATTGTTTTTTTAAATATGCATAACTAATCGCTGCACTAACTGAGTCTGTATCAGGTTTACGATGCCCAAAAACATATATTTTTTCCATATTACTCCTTCTTTCTACTTGTAGATTATATCATAATTTTGTTGCATTTAAAAGGAAAAATAACTATTTATTTCTCCTAAACCATGGGAATCTTTTCCTTTTAGTAACTACTTCTTCCACTGTAATGTCTTTTCCATTAAGTATATCTTTAAGTCTATCTACATCAAAATATTCAATGTTATTTTCTCTATCTTTTACTATTAAATCCCGATATAATCTACTATTTTCATTAAATAATTCATCAATTTTTAAAATCTCATCATCAGTAAAGTTTGGTAAAAGTCTTATTAATTGAAATAATGCTAATTCAATATTAGTATCTCTAAGAAAAAGATTAACTCTATTAACATCACTTAAGTCCATCTTTTTTAAATATCTATCGCTATCACCAATAATATGTTTTCTTTGGTCTATGCTAGCATTTAGTATTGCATCCTCATCAAAATATTCTAATGCTTTTACAATATTACATGAGTCAACTTCATCAAAAGGTGTTTTCTTTTCTTCACTATCTAATGAAGGTATCGTTTTTTTCATAATACTAGAAAACTTATCTATATAAAAATCATCATCTTTTTTTCTATAGATATATGATAAACCATAATAAAACTTACTAAATGAGTAACTTTGGCATTTTACTAGTTTAATATAGTCTTCTCTTTCAAACTTAGATGATATTCTTTTATCTAAAACTCCTATATTAAGGCTACTTCTTTTACAACCAAAATTAAATTCCTTTTCTAAAAGTTCTTTTAGCAAATCAACATTATCATTATATAGCGCAGCATAATATACTACTAAAGTAGAAAATACTCTTTCTGTCTCTTCTGCATTGTTAGAAAATAATGATTTTAGCATATACTTAGTAACATTGCCATTATCTTCAAAAGATAAATCTTTTATAACTTCTTCTAATTTTAAATCTACTTCTTTTTCCTTATCTCCTTCAATTTTCATTTTATTTTGTCTTACGAAATTTTTAACTTCATTTAAAAATGTTCTTGCATATACTTTTTCATAATCTTTATTCAACATAACCACTCCTTGGACTTATTATATATTATTTTTAGAATTTATCAAAGAAAATATAATTATACTTATATTTTTCTATATTGGATTAACATGAATTACAGTTAAATATATTTCATCAAACTTTTCAAGTTCTCGTTCTATTTTATTAGCAATAGCATGAGATTCATATGTTGACATATTGCCATCGACAAAGATAGTAAATGATATTTGATATTTATATCCTACAGGTGTGGCATTAAAATGAGTTATTTTCTTTACTTCTTTATATTTCTTTACTACTTCTAAAACTTTATCTTTAGTATCATTATCAATTGCTTTATCCATTAAGACATCATAACTTTCTTTAAATATCTTAAGACCACTGATTAGAATCCACAAAGCTATTAAAAGACCAACTAAACCGTCTACAAAATAAATTCCAAAGCTAGTTAGTATAATTGCTAGTAAGTTAACACTAGTAACGATAGCATCATATAAATGGTCTTTAGAGTTAGCTTTAAGTAGTAAACTATTTAGACTTTTAGATAATTTATTAGTATAGAAAAATAATGATAATTTAACTGCTATAGTAATAAGACAAACTACTATTAGCATATATGAGAATGTATAATTGCTTTTAATTAGCATTGATTCTAGTGAATCTTTAAATAAAGTGAGTGCTACTACAATAATAACAATACTGATTAATAGAGAATAAATATATTCTGCTTTACCATGTCCTAAATTATGATCATCATCACTTGGTTTGCTTGCTATTTTATTACCTATTAGAGTCATAAGTGATGAGAAAATATCTCCTAAACTATTAATAGCATCTGCCATCATTGCTTGACTAGATGTAAAGACGGATGCACTAAATTTAATTACAAACAAAAATAAATTAAAAAATATTCCTAAAAAGCTTGCTATTTTAGTAGCTTTAAATCTTTGCATAATATCATACTCCTAATTAATTATATTACTTTTTAATAGCGTTTCCTAATCTTTATATTTTTCCATTGATTGTTTTAACAATTCTATTCTCTCACCAAAACCCTCTACTGTTCTTTCTAACCTTTTGGGATTTAATTCTATTATATCAGAATATTTTTTTAAAACTTCTTTGTACTCATCTTTTAAACCATCTAATTTTGTTAAATCATATTCTTCTAACCTAATATAATTAACTAACTCATTAACTGTCATTTTACGAGTATGGAAAAACTTATATTCTTCGTTATCAAAACTTAAATATGGAAGTGTTACATCTGATTGCAGGCTTGTTCCGGTATCAAAAATAGGTGTTATTCTTTCCCATTTTAAAGTTTTAACATTTCTGATAATTCCATAATTTTTCATGTGTCTATCTGTATTTAACATTAAATAATCAACTACATACATATCTGATAATTTTTTCTTTACATTTTTAATACCATAAGACTCTAAGATACTAACATATCTTTCATAATTACTAAGATTATCATCACTATCTAAATTCATAATATCACTAGCCGATATAATTTCTTCATCTTGAGTTAAAAAGTTTTTACACTTACTTACTAGTTGTCCTCTTAATATATCTAAAGTATAATTACAATAATCTAAATCTAGCCTTTCACAAATCCTGGAAGCGAGCCATTCATTTATTGGTTCTAATCCTGATATAGAATATGCTCCTTTTACTAATACTCTATTATTATCTTTATCTATAATCCAGCCTTTTTTTACCATTCCATCTGTTGTATTATTAGGAGAATGCAAGCTGATTCTTGTACTGGATTCTCTAGAATTATAATTTAGTGATACATCTAAATAATCTTTATACTCAAAATCATTCATAAAAAAGTTTATATCTTTCCATTTCAAATTCTGTCTTTCACCTTTAATCCAATACTGGTCGGACAAAGATAATCCATAAGCTTTATTTAATAGTTCTGTAGGAGATACTACATTTAACCTTTCTAATAACTTCTCTATATTTTGTCTCCATGCTGGAATACCTCTACCTTTAAACCATATATTTAATGCGATTAATGCATCCTTATTTTGGTTATAAGCATTATATAAATGTAATGGTGCATAGTTAATATCATAATATTCATATATTTCTTGAAATGTATTACTCTCATCCATTTCTGCTAACAATACTTTTATATTTTGATTCATTAAGATTACTTTCATCATTATCACCTGTTTCCTACTATTAAAGTTAATTAATATACATATCATTATTTAACAAACATTAAATCTAATGAGATACCATATAATGTAACTACTATTATCATGATAACAAAACTTATTAATAAATAAAGGTTTATTAAAATTTGTTATATTCATATATTGCAATTACTTTTTTACAGGCAATTTTATTCCCCATCAATATATATCATAAACTTTTAATATCATTAATCATTATTACATGTCTTAATCGAGAATAAGATACATTATATTCTTAAATGTTATTTAGAGTTCTAACTAATCAACTTTTTTTCTTTCATAAATAATATTAATATAAGTATAATATAAGTGGTAGCAAAAAATGAATTCATTTGACTTTACATGTAAAATATGCTACAATTTAATTACTCAATGACCCAGAGTTATATGAGTCCTGGAAACGCAACTTTTTTAAGTTGCGTTATCCGTTTACAGTTATCTAAATATCTCCTATCTATTAGGAGTTTTTTTATATTTATCATACTCTTTTAATATCTTATCTAAGTAATGTGACCCATCTATTAAACAAGATGCTATTATATACATTTCATTCTTTTAGGACAATAAATAGCACCAATTAACATATATTTACTTTCATTACTTTTAAGATGACAACTTTCATCGCAGTAAACATTATATTCCATTTT
>CALVIY010000002.1 GCA_944331955.1 uncultured Bacilli bacterium | reverse complement strand
ATCTAACTTTTATATTGAGACATTTTCACTAATTTTCTATCTTTAACTTTGAGACATTTTCACTAATTAATCACAAAGTTAAGTAATTAGCTTCTTTTTTTCTTTCTTTTTTTCATATTTATGGTAGACTAATAATAGAGGAGGTATATATAATATGAAAAAAAAGAAAAAGCACATAGGGGTCGATATTTTTATAGGAGCATTATTAGGAATAATTATCTGTGTAGTTGTATCACTTAGTTTATATGCCAATGATTACATAAAGTTTAAAGATAGTGATAAAGAAGAAAAAGTTGAAAATAATACTGAGAATGAAGATAATACAATTAATTCTTTAGAATTTAATGCTAATAACATCAATAATGGTAATACTAATTCATATACGTTAGCAAATTATAATGGAACTATTAATATTACTGTAGATGAAACTGGTAAAAACGTTACATTAAGCTATAATAGAAAAACACTATCTGATACATACCTTTTAAATTGGGACCTAACTAGTGTAGAAGATGGCGTTATGGAAAATCAAACAATTACTTTTAACAACAAGATAAGTGATGTTGTATTTAGTGGTATTGGTCAAGATGCAACAGGTGATACTATTCTATTTCTAATGGAAGATGGAACAGTTGCATATATTCCTGTGTATCAAACATTGACAACTAACGGAATAGAAGGATTAACTTCATACAAGACTATAAGTGACTTAACTGATGTTGTTAAATTTTATACTGCAAATGTAACAAGTGGTGTCAGTAGTAGTGTTACTGTATTAGCTCAAACTAAAGATGGAACCATTTATGATTTAGAACCTATGATAAACAGTACAAGTAATAATGAGTAGAAGAGTAAAGCAAACCTCTTTTTCTTTTAAATAAAACTTGCTATACTAAAATAAAGGTGAGAGATATGAAGTGTCCTAATTGTAAAAAAGAATATAAAGATAATCTATTTAGTTGTCCATATTGTGGAACTATTAATAAAGAAATATATAAGGATATAAAAGAAGTAGACTTGAAGAAAAGTTCATATGCAAGTTTTAAAGACGATGTAAGAAATAAGAATTTTAGTTTAAAAAAGGAACTACCTCTTTTAATTATAAGTATCATTATAATATTATTAGCATACTTCTTAAGTTACTACTATTTTACTTATATTGAAGATTATCCTTTTCTTTTCAAAGTTATAACTAATTATCCTTTATGGTTAATAATATTTATACCTCTAGCATTATTCATTTATTACAAGAACTTCTCCTTACTATCATTAATATTAAACTTATATTTCAGTATCTTTATAGGTGTCAGTGTTTGTTTTCCTTTTTTTCTACCAGTAGCATTAGCAAGCAATGGACATAGAATTTACCTATCTTTATTATTAATCCCTATAATAATACTTATAGTCTTTGCCATACTCAAGTTTATAATAACTACTATCAAAACTAAATTATTAAATCATCATGTTATAAGCTATCTTGTATTTATGATTTCAACATTATACTTATTAGCTACTATGATAACTATTATTATAAGAATAACTAGTTATTAAAAATGAAATTTGATATGATCCCTAAACTGTAAAATGACAATTTTAGAGAAGAACTTCAAAAAAAGTGTTGACGAAATAGAAAAAATAGTGTATTATAACACTACGAAAGGAGACAAACTATATACTTTTGTATAATGGCTTGTCTCTTTCTTTGTTTTGAGGTGATGTTAATGAGTCATTATTTTGAAAATGACCAGAATCTCCCTAGTAATTTAAAGAAAACCACAACAAGCATTTTGAATCAAAACTTTATTTTTTATACGGATAATGGCGTCTTCGCTAAACATGGCCTAGATTATGGTAGTAGATTACTTTTAGAGTCTCTTCCATACGATGATTTAAAAGGACCTGTACTCGATGTTGGTTGTGGTTATGGAGTACTAGGAATTATTGTGAATAAAAAGACAAATTTAGAAGTAGATATGATAGATGTTAATAAAAGAGCCTTACATTTGTCTAAAAGAAATATTAAAGAAAATAAATGTACTAATGTTAATGCATTCCTCAGTGATTGTTATGAAAATGTCACGAGAAAATATAAAACTATTATTACTAATCCGCCGATTAGAGCAGGTAAAAAAATAGTTTATGATATCCTACTAAATGCTAGAAATCATTTAGAACCTGATGGATCCATGTACTTAGTAATAAGAAAAGAACAAGGTGCTAAATCGGCAATATCCGACTTAAAGAAATATTATGATGTAAGTATTGTTAATAAAAGTAAAGGTTTTTATATAATAGTTGCAAAAATGTGTTGACTTGTTGAAGAGTTTATGCTAATAATATAAATTGGCAATGTATTATTTTTGGGAATAATAAATGTAAAAAAACTATGGTAATGGGGTGAATTTTAGTGTCATATAAAATTGTAAAATATGGAAAAAAACGTGAAAGAAGAAATTATTCAAGAATAAGAAATACTTATGAACTAAAGGATTTATTAGAAATTCAAAAGAAATCGTATGATTGGTTTGTTACAACAGGAATCAAAGAAGTTTTTGAAGACTTATTTCCAGTTGAAAACTTTTCAGGTACACTATCTTTAGAGTTTGGTGATTATCATTTTGAAGAGCCAAGATATTCTATTAAAGCTAGCAAAGATAGAGAAACTACTTATGCAGCACCACTAAAGGTAGAAGTGCGTCTTTTTAATCGTGAAACAGGCGAAGTTAAAGAGCAAGAAATCTTCTTAGGTGATATGCCTATCATGACAGACAGTGGAACATTTATAATAAACGGAGCAGAACGTGTTATCGTTTCTCAATTAGTACGTTCACCAAGTGTCTATTATAATAGAGAAATAGATAAGAATGGACGTGAGTTAATCACATCTCAAATTATTCCTACACGTGGTACATGGCTAGAATTTGAAGCAGATGCTAGAGATGTATTATATGTAAGAATAGATAGAACTAGAAAAGTAACTTTAACAACATTATTACGTGCTTTTGGACTTTCTAGTGATGATGATATCTTAAAACTATTTGGAGAAGATGATTTCCTTAAGAATACTATCGCTAAAGATGCTACTAAGAACTTAGATGAAGCATTAATTGAAATATATGAAAAATTAAGACCAGGTGAACCTGCTACACTAGATTCATCTAAAAACCATATTATAACTAGATTCTTTGATGAATTTAGATATGATTTAGCAAAAGTAGGACGTTATAAATTTAATCGTAAATTAAATATCGTTGACCGTCTACTAAATCAAACATTAGCAGAAGATATCGTAGTAGATGGAGAAACTAAATTTGCTAAAGGAACAGTTGTAACTAAAGATGTTTTAGAAGATTTAAGAGAAATCTTTGCAAATGGTTATGGTGTAGAAGAAGTTAAAATTAATGATGAACTTGATACTTATAACAAGATTCAAAAAGTTACTATTTATGATCCATTTGATAAGAAGAAAAAACTAATTGTTATTGGTAATGACCAAACAATTGATTCTAAACGTTTAACAATATCAGATGTTTATGCTGCAACTTCTTATTACTTAAACCTTTTACACGGTGTTGGTAATTATGATGAAATCGACCATTTAGGTAACCGTCGTATTAGACAAGTAGGAGAATTATTACAAAATCAATTTAGAATTGGTATTTCTCGTATGGAAAGAGTTATTCGTGAGAGAATGACTACTCAAGAAATGGAAGAAGTAACACCTAAGACATTAATCAACATTAGACCAGTAACTGCTGCTATGAAAGAGTTCTTTGGTTCATCACAATTATCACAATTTATGGACCAAACTAACCCTATCGCTGAGCTTACCAATAAACGTCGTTTATCAGCTTTAGGACCAGGTGGACTTTCTCGTGATAGAGCAGGTGTAGAAGTACGTGACGTTAATGCATCACACTATGGTAGAATCTGTCCTATCGAGTCACCAGAAGGACAAAACATTGGACTTATAACTTCACTTGCAAGTTATGCCAAAATAGATGAATATGGATTTATAATGACTCCATATCGTAAAGTTGTTGATTGTAAGATAACAGATGAAGTAGTTTACTTCACAGCAGATGAAGAACAAGACTATATCATTTCTGAATCAACAGTAAATACAAATGAAGATAATGTAATCATTGATAAAACAGTCGCTGCAAGATTCCGTGATGAAAATATTCTTGCAAAACCAGAACAAGTTGACTATATCGATGTATCACCTCAACAAGTTGTATCAGTAACAACAAGTTGTATTCCATTCCTAGAGCATGACGATGCAACTCGTGCTTTGATGGGTGCTAACATGCAACGTCAAGCAATGCCACTATTAAAAACAGAAGCTCCATTCATTGGAACAGGTGTTGAACATGTCGCTGCTAAAGATTCAGGAGTTTGTATTATCGCTAAAGCAGATGGTATTGTTGACTACGTTGATGCTAAGAAGATAATTATCGCTAATGCCAAAGGAAAAGATACATATTATCTAGCAAACTTTGAACTTGCAAACTCTAGTATTTGTTCACATCAAAGACCAATTGTTAGAGCTGGAGACAAAGTTAAAATGGGTGATATTATCGCTGATGGTAATAGTTGTGATAATGGAGAACTTGCATTAGGTAAAAACGTTGTAGTCGCTTTCATGACTTACAATGGATATAACTATGAGGATGCTGTAATCCTTAATGAAAACCTAGTTAAAGATGATAAATATACATCTCTACATCTAGAAGACTATGAGATGCAATGTCGTGAAACTAAACTAGGACCAGAAGAAATTACTCGTGATATTCCAAATGTTAGTGAAGAAGCTAAGAAAAACCTTGATGAAAATGGTATCGTAACAATCGGTACAGAAGTTAAAGAAGGAGATATCCTAGTTGGTAAAGTAACACCAAAAGGAATGGCTGAATTATCTAGCGAAGAAAAACTTTTACACGCAATATTTGGTGAAAAGACTCGTGAAGTAAGAGATACATCACTTCGTGTTCCTCACGGTGGAGATGGTATTGTTCATGATATTAAGATTTACTCTCGTAAAGATAATGATGAACTACCAGCAGGTGTATCTAAAGTAATTAGAGTTTACATCATTCAAAAACGTAAGATTCAAGTAGGAGATAAAATGTCAGGTCGTCATGGTAATAAAGGTGTTATTTCCCTAATCTTACCTCAAGAAGATATGCCTTACTTACCAGATGGACGTCCAGTAGATATTATGCTTAACCCACAAGGTGTTCCATCTCGTATGAACTTAGGACAAATCCTAGAATTACATATGGGTATGGCTGCTAAGAAATTAGGCGTACATATCGCAACACCAGTATTCGATGGTGCTCATATCGATGATATTGAAGAAATCATGGAAGAAGCTGGAATGGATAAAGATGGTAAAACAGTTCTATACGATGGACGTACAGGAGAACCATTTGATAACCGTATCTCTGTTGGTGTAATGTATATGATTAAACTACACCACATGGTAGATGATAAACTACATGCAAGAAGTACTGGACCTTACTCACTAGTAACTCAACAACCACTTGGAGGTAAAGCTCAGTTCGGTGGACAAAGATTCGGAGAAATGGAAGTTTGGGCTCTATATGCTTATGGTGCAGCCTATACACTTCAAGAGATGATGACCGTTAAATCAGATGATGTTGTTGGTCGTGTTAAAGTCTATGAAGCAATAGTTAAAGGTGAAGAAGTAAATAGAGCAGGAGTTCCAGAATCATTTAGAGTATTAATGAAAGAATTCCAAGCTTTAGGACTTGATATTTCAATCATCAATGAAGATGGTGAAGCTCTTGGCTTAAAACAAATAGAAGAAAGTGATGATGATGTGGGAGAACCACTAAATGAAGAAATAAATATCACTAAAATAAATGCCGATGAAGAAGACATAGAAGATGATGATGAACTAGAAGAATCTGATGAAGATTTTGAAGATATAGAACCTGATGAAGAAGACATAATAAATGTAGAAGACGAACTTAGTAAAGGAGATGAAGAATAATGGTAGAAGTAAATAAATTTGATGCTATTAGAATTGGTATCGCTTCTCCTGAAAAAATTCGTGAATGGAGTTACGGAGAAGTAAAAAAACCAGAAACTATTAACTACCGTACTCTTCGTCCAGAACGTGATGGCTTATTCTGTGAAAAAATCTTTGGACCAACTAAAGATTATGAATGTGCTTGTGGGAAATATAAAAGAGTTCGTTATAAAAACATAGTTTGTGACCGTTGTGGTGTTGAAGTAACAAAATCAAAAGTAAGACGTGAGAGAATGGGACACATTGAACTTGCAAGTCCTGTCTCTCATATCTGGTTCTTTAAAGGAGTACCTTCAAGAATGGGACTTGTTCTTGATATGAGTCCAAGAGATCTTGAAGAAGTATTATACTTTGTTAGTTATGTTGTAATTGATAAAGGTAATGCTCCTCTAGAAAATAAACAAACCCTATCAGAAAAAGAATACCGTGCTTACTATGAAAAATATGGTAACGGATTCAAAGTAGGAATGGGTGCGGAAGCAATTAAAGAACTACTTAAGAAAGTAGATTTAAAACATGATATTGATGTAATCAATAAAGAATTAGAAACTGCTCAAGGACAAAAAAGAACAAGACTATTAAAAAGATTAGATGTTCTAGATGCATTCTATCGTTCTGATCAAAAACCAGAATGGATGATTCTAGATTGTATTCCAGTAATACCTCCAGAACTTCGTCCTATGATTCAATTAGACGGTGGACGTTTTGCAACAAGTGATTTAAATGACTTATATCGTCGTGTTATTAACCGTAATAATCGTTTAAAGAAACTTATAGATTTAGGTGCCCCTGGTATCATCATTCAAAATGAAAAACGCATGTTACAAGAAGCAGTTGATGCCCTATTCGATAATGGACGTCGTGGTAGAAGTGTAACAGGTGCAGGGAATCGTGCTTTGAAGTCACTTTCTAGCATGTTAAAAGGAAAACAAGGACGTTTCCGTCAAAACCTATTAGGTAAACGTGTTGACTATTCTGGTCGTTCAGTTATCGTTGTTGGACCATCACTTAAGATGTATCAATGTGGTATTCCAAAAGAAATGGCTCTAGAATTATTTAAACCACACGTTATCAATGGCTTAGTAGAACGTGATATCGCTCACAATATCAAAGCTGCTAAACGTCTTATTGAAAATAGAGACCCAGTAGTTTGGGATATTGTAGAAGATGTAATTAAAGAACATCCTGTATTATTAAACCGTGCCCCTACACTACATAGATTAGGTATCCAAGCATTTGAACCAATCTTAGTAGGTGGTAAAGCGATAAGACTACACCCATTAGTTTGTCCTGCTTTCAATGCTGATTTCGATGGAGACCAAATGGCAGTACACGTACCACTATCAGAAGAAGCTGGGGCAGAAGCAAGAATGCTAATGTTAGGTTCAGGAAACATCTTAAAACCATCAGATGGAAAACCAATCGTTACTCCAGCTCAAGACATGGTTTTAGGTAACTACTATATAACTATGGAAAAAAGAGGAGAAGATGGAGAAGGAAGAGTATTCAAAAATGCTAACGAAGCTCTAATGGCTTATGAAAGACGTGAGATAACTCTTCATACAAGAATTGCCGTTCCTGTAGATTCATTTAAATATAAATTATTTACAACATCTCAAAAGGGTAAATATTTAGTAACAACAGTTGGTAAAATTAAATTCAATGAAATCCTACCAGATTCATTCCCATATATTAATGAACCAACTAATGATAATATTCAAAATATTACACCTAATAAATATTTCTTACCTAAAGGTGCTAATATTAAAGAAGAAATTAGTAAAATGCCTCTAGTTAGTCCTTTCGCTAAAGGAACACTAGAAAAAGTAATTGATCAAGTATTCAAACGTTATAAAACTACAGAAACATCAGAAATGCTTGATAAAATGAAAGACTTAGGATTCTATTATTCAACTATCGCTGGTATTACTATCTCAATGAGTGATGTTGCAACAAGTGAACATAAACAAGAATATATAGATGAAGGACAAGCTTTAGTTAATAAGATTAATAAACAATATACTCGTGGTTTAATTACTGAAGAAGAACGTCATGAGAAAGTTATTGAAACTTGGTATGGAGTTAAAGATAAAGTTCAAGCTGAACTTGAAGATATCTCTAAAGAACAAGTAGATAACCCAATCTTCATCATGATGCACTCTAAAGCACGTGGTAGTATTTCTCAGTTTACTCAAGTTGCTGGTATGCGTGGACTAATGCAAAAACCAAATGGAGATCCAATTGAAATACCAGTTATCTCAAACTTTAAAGAAGGACTATCAGTATCAGAATTCTTCTTATCAACTCACTCTGCTCGTAAAGGTAGTGCCGATACAGCATTAAAAACAGCAGATTCAGGTTACTTAACACGTCGTCTAGTTGATGTATCTCAAGATATTATCGTTAAAGAAGAAGACTGTGGTACTGAACAAGGTCTAATCGCTCGTGCCTTTGTTAATGAAAAAACAGGTGCCGTTATTGAAAGTCTATATGACCGTATTGTTGGTAGATTTGCTAGCAAGAAAGTAATTAATCCTGAAACAAAAGAAGTAATTGTTGATAAAGATGAGTATATTACTGAATCAAAAGCTGACAAAATAGTTGCAGCAGGAATTGAAGAAGTTGAAATCAGATCTATCCTTACATGTAACACTGAAAAAGGTGTATGTCGTAAGTGTTATGGTAGAAACCTTGCAACAGGTAACATCGTTGAAATTGGTGAAGCAGTTGGTGTTATGGCTGCCCAATCAATTGGTGAACCAGGAACACAACTTACCATGCGTACATTCCATACAGGTGGAGTTGCCGGTGGTGAAGATATTACTCAAGGTCTTCCACGTGTTCAAGAACTATTCGAAGCACGTAACCCTAAAGGTAAAGCAACTATCGCTGAAATTGATGGTAAAGTTACAAAGATCGCTGAAGACCATGGTAAATACAAAATTAGTATTACAAACAAAGTTGAAACTAAAGAACACGTTACAAACTATGGTGCCAAACTTTGTATTGAAAAAGGCGATGTAGTAAGCTGTGGTGATAAATTAACAGAAGGAGCTATCTCACCAAAAGAATTACTAGATGTAACAGATCCAATTACAACTCAAGAATACATCTTAAAAGAAGTACAAAATACATATCGTTCTCAAGGTGTTGATATCGCTGATAAACATATTGAAATTATCGCTCGTCGTATGATTTCTAAGATTAGAATCGTTGAAGGTGGAGATACTAAATTCTTACCAGGTTCTCTAGTTAACTTTAGAGAATTTACAGAAGGTAATAAAGAAGTAATCATCAGTGGTAAACGTCCTGCTACAGGTCGTCCAGTACTACTTGGTATTACTAAAGCCTCTCTTGAAACAGATTCATTCTTATCAGCAGCTTCATTCCAAGAGACAACAAGAATCTTAACAGATGCTGCAATTCATGGTAAAGTAGACCATCTTGAAGGATTAAAAGAAAACGTTCTTATTGGTAAATTAATACCAGCAGGAACAGGTCTAAAGAAATACCGTGATGTAGAATATACTCTAGAAGATGAGTTCGCTGATGAAGAACCTTTAGAAAAATTAGAAGACGAATTTATGGAATAGATTAATTCTATTCCTTTTTTGTATACTCTTGTCAAATTTATTCGCTTCTCTTTTTTTTTTAGGTAACCTCTGTTACAATTATATAAGAAGGGATTGGTTAAAATGCGTATAGGTGTTGATTTAGATGGCGTATTAAATGATGTAGCAGAGTGGCATTTTGCCTGTGGTTCTAAATTTTGTTTAGAACAAAATATAAACCGAGGCTTTAATCCTAAAGGTTATTATATGGAAGAACAATTCCACTTAACAGGTGAAGAGAACATAGAGTTTTGGCGTCAATATATCTTTGATTTATTAATCGCTATTCCCGTAAGACCCTATGCCAGTGAAGTTATTCATAAACTACGTAAAGATGGACATAAGATAATAATATTATCAGCACGTGATAATCAATACTTGAATCATCAATATAGTGGTATGATAGATTACTATGTTAAAGCTTGGCTAGATAAATATAATATTGAATATGATGAAATAGTGATTAATACAAGTAATAAAAGAGAAAAATGTTTAAGCATTGGTCTTGATTTAATGATTGAAGATAAAGCCAGCAATGTAAACGATATCTCAAAAATAATTCCCGTTATGGTTTTTGATGCTCCATACAATCAGGATTGTACAGGAAAAAATGTCATAAGAGTATATTCTTGGTATCAGATATATCAAGAAATCATCAATAAATTCGCTGCCGTTGAAATAATTTAATAAGAAGGTGATGATGTGGGTAAATTAAATAATAGAGGTTTTGGAATGAGTACAATGTTAATATTTATAGGAATATTTATCGTTGTTCTCATTGCTATTATGGTTTTAGCTTACAATAATGGAGTAGAAAAAGATTCTCCAGTAAAAGCAGTAGAAAAAGAAGATGGTATGTTTGTACCAAAAGAAGAAGAGGAGGAATAATAAAAATGAAAAAAGTTGCAATTAATGGGTTTGGAAGAATAGGAAGGTTAGCATTTAGATTATTAGATGAAGATCCAGAAATGGAAGTAGTGGCTATTAATGATTTAACAGATGCAGAACAACTTGCTTACTTACTTAAATATGATACTTCCCACAGAAGATATAGAGAAAATGAAATATCTTTTGAAGGAGATAATATTGTAGTAGGAGATAAGAAAATTAAAGTATATGCAGAAACAGATCCTAATCTATTACCATGGAAAGATTTAGATATTGATATTGTACTTGAATGTACTGGTAAATTTACAAGTGATGAGAAAGCAATGGCACATATCAATGCTGGTGCTAAAAAAGTTATTATATCAGCACCTGCTAAAGGTGATGTTAAAACTATTGTTTATAATGTTAACCATGATATTTTAGATGGAAGTGAGAAGATTATCTCTGCTGCTAGCTGTACTACTAACTGTCTAGCACCTGTTTTAAAAGTATTAGATGATAACTTTGGTGTTAAACAAGGATATATGACAACAGTTCATGCTTATACAAATGACCAAGCTACACTAGATGTTGCTCATAAAAAAGGAATAAAAGCTCGTCGTGGTAGAGCAAGTGCTGCAAATATCGTTCCAGCATCAACTGGTGCAGCTTCTGCTATCGGTAAAGTATTACCTAACCTTGAAGGAAAGATGGAAGGAGCAGCCATGAGAGTTCCTGTAACAACAGGTTCAGTTGTTGATTTAGTATTAAAACTTAATAAAAATACTACAGTTGAAGAAATCAATGAAGTATTAAAAAACAATACTAATGAAACTCTAGGTTATACAACTGATCCAATCGTTTCAAGTGATACAATAGGAATGCACTATGGTAGTTTAGTTGATAGTCTACTAACATCAATTAGTGAAGTAGATGGAGAACAACTAGTTAAAGTAGTAGCATGGTATGATAATGAAATGAGTTATACTGCACAGTATGTAAGAGTAGCTAAATACGTTGCAAACCTATAAGAGCTTTTGGCTCTTTTTCTTTTGACATTACAATACTGTTATAAATGTAAGAAACATTGAAAAAAAACAAGAAAAATACTACAATATTATTAGGAGGATTATATATATGAAAAAAACTGTTAAAGATTTAAATATTGATAATAAAAAAGTAATAATTAGATGTGATTTTAATGTACCCGTTAAAGATGGTGTTATTAAAGATGACACAAGAATAGTAAAAAGCTTACCTACTATTAAATATTGTCTAGAACATAATGCTAAAATAATTTTAATGTCTCATTTGGGACGTGTAAAAACTGAAGAGGATAAAGTTAAAAATAATCTTGAAGTAGTTGCTACAAGACTTAGCGAACTACTAGATAAAAGTGTAACTTTTGTAAATTCTACAAGAGGAGAAGAGATAGAACAAGCAACTTCTAATATGAATGCTGGAGATATTATTCTAATGCAAAATACTCGTTATGAAGATTTAGATGGCAAAAAAGAAAGTGGCTGTGATATGGAACTTGCTAAATACTGGGCAAGTTTAGGAGATGTCTTTATTAATGATGCTTTTGGTACTCTTCATCGTGCCCATGCTTCAAATGTAGGTATAAGTACTTACTTACCAAGTTGTGTAGGACTACTTGTAGAAAAAGAACTAAATGCTTTATCTTACCTTTTTAATCCTGATAGACCATTTATGATAATATTAGGAGGTGCTAAAGTTAGTGATAAGATAGGACTAATTGAAAATTTACTTCCTAAATGTGATAAGATTCTAATCGGTGGAGGTATGGCATTTACCTTCTTAAAAGCAGAAGGATATAATATTGGTAATTCTCTATTAGATGAAGAGTCCCTTGATTTCTGTAAAAAAATATTAAAAGAAAATGAAGATAAAATAATATTACCAGTAGATGTAGTTTGTAACGATAAATATGAAGATACTGAAGGAACTGTTAAAGATATAACAGAACTAACTGATAATGAGATGGGCTTAGATATTGGTCCTAATACTGTTAATATCTTTAAGAATAACTTAAGTACTGCTAAAACAGTTATGTGGAATGGACCACTAGGTGTATATGAGTTTAAAAACTATGTTAAAGGTACAAATGATGTATTAACTTACTTAACTGAAAGCCAAGCTAAAACAGTACTTGGTGGAGGAGATATAGTCGCAGCCGCTTCATCTTGTAACGTAACAGATAAACTATATCATATCTCAACAGGTGGAGGAGCAACACTAGAATATTTAGAAGGAAAAGAACTACCAGGACTTAAAAATATTCCTGAAAAATAAAATATTACTAAAGGAGGAACTATTATGAGAATAGGTCTATTTACAGATGCATATGTACCTTCTGTTAATGGAGTAGTAACTAGTGTTGAAACTCTAAAGAAAGCTCTTGAACAAAAAGGTCATACAGTCTATATAGTCACAGTAGGACAGGATAGTAAGACCTATGACTATAATGAAAAAGAAAGAATACTAAGAATACCTGGTATTCCTTTAGGAATTTATGATTATAGAATGTCTAGTATCTATCCTTTAAAAGTAATAAACCAAATTAAATCATGGGACTTAGAAATAATCCACTCTCACACAGAACTTAGTATGGGAATATTTGCAAGACTATTCGCTAAACAATATAATATTCCCCTAGTTCATACTTATCACACAATGTATAAAGATTATACTTGGTATGTTTCAAGAAATATTAAATACTTTGATTTAGGATGTAAAAAAGCTGTAGAGTATTTTAGTAAATTCTATTGTGATAATACAGCAGATGCTTTCATAGTTCCTACAGTAAAGACATATCACCTATTTAGAGATGAATATCATTATGATAAAGATATTTATATTGTTCCAACAGGATTAGATGCTAGAAGATTCTATAAAGAAAATAGTGATAAATTAAAAGTCACTCGTTTAAGACGTTATTTAGGGTATAAGAAGAAAGATTTCGTCATGCTATTTGTAGGACGTCTTGCCCAAGAGAAAAACGTACCATTTCTTTTTGATGTTATAGAAAAGTCTAACAATAAAAATATCAAACTCTTAATAGTAGGTTATGGTCCAGATGAAGAAAAATATAAGAAAGAGGTCAAAGAAAGAGGCCTTGAAGATAGAATTACTTTTACTGGAAAAGTAGCTTGGAAAGATATGCCAAACTACTATCATGTAGCTAATGCTTTTATAACAGCATCAACAACAGAAACGCAGGGGTTAACAGTAATAGAAGCCCTAGCAGCATCACTTCCTGTAATTTGTATTGATGATGATGCCTTTAAAAGTGCAGTTGTAGATAACTTTAATGGTCGTATTTTTAAAGATGAAAAAGAATGTATAGAAATAGTAGAAGAGTTATCTACTAATAAATTAGAACTTGAAAACTTAACAGACAAAGCTGAAGGTTCTGTTAAGAAATATTCTTTATCATCTTTTGCTGATTCTGTCTTAGAAGTTTATAACGTAGCGATAGTAAAACATAATAAAAAACAGGCATTATCCACAAAACTTGTGGAAAAACTAAAAAACAAATGGAAAGAGGGAAAGAAAGATGATAATAGCACTTAATCACAAGAGTAATTTTACTAAAGATGAGATACTAAAGTATTTAGAAGATTATAAAAACTTAAATACCTATAATCATGAAATGATTCTAATACCTAGTGTATGTTACTTGCCATTAATACCTAATAACATAACATATGCATCACAAGATGTAAGTAGTAAAACAATAGGAGCATACACAGGAGAAGTTACTGCAAAAGCCATTAAATCATTAGGTGCTACATACACCTTAATTAATCATAGTGAAAGAACTACTAAGATGAATGAAAACCTTGATGTAAGTAAGCAAAAATTAGAGCAAGCTTTTTCTAATGACTTAATACCAATTATCTGTATAGGAGACACTCTAGAAGAACATGAAAGAGGTACTTATGTTGATAAAATAAAAAAAGATATGGACTATCTATTAAGTGATATAGATAAGTCTAAAGACTTTATCATTGCCTATGAACCTATATTTGCAATAGGTACAGGTATTGTTCCAACTAATGATGATATTGAAAAAGTAACTGCTATGTTAAAAGAAACATATCATAAAAAAGTCTTATATGGTGGTAGTGCTAATGAAAATAATATTGATGAATTAAAGCAAGTAAAAAATATAGATGGCTTTCTACTAGGAGGAATATCTTTAAAACTTTCTTCTTTACAAGAGTTTCTTGATAAGTTACAATAGAAAGCTAAGGACGTGAAAATATGTCTAATTTAGAAGAATTAATAAAGATAAGAAATGAATCCATTAAACAACAAGAACAATGTTTAGAAGTGATAGAAAAATATATAAAAGAATTTAGTATTACTTATTATCAAGAATATATTAATAAAAATCTATCTATAGATGCTAAGAAACATCCAATGTCTGATCTTACAATTGCTTTTGATGATGAAAAAATAATTAGAGGTGACAGTTTTATCCAAGGAAAAGCATTTTTTAATTGGGCTAGAGAATTAACTGATAATAATATTGATAATGATGTTTTATTTGAATATGTAAGGTTAGAAGATGATGAAGATAATAACATAATTGCAGTACAAGCAATAGATGCTAATGAGGAAAATGAAAATTTTTTGTTTATCCGTCCTTCATACATAAAAGAATTAGCAGAACAAGATAATTTAGTTTTTGAAATAACAGAACCATATTATAATGATGGTTTTACTACTAGAATATATACTGTTAGTGCTATGATACCTAAATTAGAATTAGATAAACATAAAGTTTTAATGAAGAAAAATTAAAATTTTTTTCTTTTTCGACAAATTCTCTTATTTTTTACTCTTTAACAATTTATCTTTCTGTTATATAATTAAGATGCGTGGTAGTATATGGAAGGAGAGAAAATGAAAAAGACCAACGTATTAATGATTGATGATAATATTGAACTAGTTAAAATGGTGAAGGAGTACTTTAAAGATAATAAAGAAATAGAAGTCACTTTAACTGCAAATGATGGAGTAGAAGGATTAAATCTAATAGAAAATGATCAGGATAACTATGATGTAATTGTTCTTGACCTAATTATGCCTAATAAAGATGGTATGAGTGTTCTAAAAGATATGAGAGAAAAGAAACTAGATAAGAAAGTAATAGTTTTAACCTCTTTTAATACACAAGAAGTTATAAGAGAAGCTAGTGAATTAGGAGTTAGTTACTTTATCTTAAAACCCTTTGAATTAACTGAACTAGAAAAGAGAATATTAGAATGCAGCAGTAAAAATGATTATGATAAGAAAACTATTGATATGAAATATAATAACTTACAAGTATCAATAACAAAGATATTACATGAGTTAGGTGTTCCATCTCATATTAAAGGATATCAATATATAAGAGAAGGTATAACAGTCCTTTATGAACATCCTGAAGTAATAGGTGGGATTACTAAAGAACTATATCCTGATATAGCAGAGAAATTTGATACAACAGTCTCTCGTGTAGAACGTGCTATAAGACATGCTATTGAAGTAAGTTGGAATAGAGGTAATTGGCAGTTAATGGAAGATATCTTTGGACATAGTGTTGATATAGATAAAGCTAAACCAACTAATTCAGAATTTATTGTCACAGTCGCAGATAAACTTCGTCTTGAATTTCATCAAGATGCAATTAGGCAGTAATAATATTATTAAGACGAGCAGTAGTAGTCTTTTTATTTTGCAAAAATATTGACTAAATATTAGAAAATATATATACTTATATTAGAAGATGTGGGAGGTGACTACACTAAATGGAACGAAAAATAAATAAATTCTTACTAAAATGGAAAACAGATTTAATAAGAAAGCCTTTATTAATTATTGGAACAAGACAAGTAGGTAAAACATATACAGCAATAGACTTTGGTAAACAAAACTATCAACATGTCGCTTACTTTAATACTGACCATAATACTATTCTTAAAGAATTATTTAAAAAAGAAAGATCTATTACAAGATTAGCAGAAGCCCTAAGTATAATATCAGAAGTTCCTATCGTTAAAAATGATACCTTAATAATCTTTGATAATGTTACAGATGAAGAGGTAATTAAAGGAATAAAACTATTTGGTTACGATAAGAATGATTATCATGTTATCGCTATAACATCGAGTAGAGATTCTTTGTTAAAGTTTAGAGGAGAAGAATTCCAATATAAGATTATGACCGAAATGGATTATGAAGAGTTCTTGTGGGCTATTGATGAAAAAGAAGTAGCAGAGAAGATAAGATATGCTTATGATAATCATAGAAGTTGTAGTGTTCATACTAAAGCCTTAGATTTATTTTATGAATATTTAATAACAGGAGGACTTCCTGAAGTAGTAGATGCCTATGCTACTAAAAAACATTATGGTTACCTAGATAGTATTAAGGAAAGAGTCTTTGATATTAATAAAAGTGAACTACTAAACAGTAAAAACTTAATAGATATAGAACGTGGTATTGAAGTAATGGAAAGTATTCCTAAACAATTAGAAAAAGAAAATAAAAAGTTTCAGTATGGTGTTTTAGGTTATGGTAGAAGAGCTAAAGAGTTTGAAAATTCGATTAACTTTTTAGTAACTAATCAATTAGTATATCGTTCATACAAAATAAGAGTAGCAAAATCACCTTTATCTAGTTGTAGAGAACTTGATAGTTTTAAATTATATCTACCAGATGATGGACTATTAAGTATGAGATATAACTTAACTAAAGATAGATTAAAAGTTGATGATGATGTTAAGCAAGCTTTATATGAAAATCATATCGCTCATACTTTAGTAGAAGCAGGTTATTCCCTATACTATTATCAGTCAGAAGGAAAAGCAGAAGTAAACTTTGTTATTCAAAATAGAATGGGTAAGATTATTCCTATAGAACTTGCAACTAAACAAGGTTCTAAAGTAAAGAGCCTGTCAGTCTTTATGAAAAAATATATTGTAACAGATGCCTATCGTATTACTGAAAATAACTTTTCAACAAAGAAAAATGTTAGGTATCTACCTATATATGCTATATTCTGTTTAAATGAACAATTATATTAAGGAGAGTGGAAAATGAAAAAAGTATTATTGACAATAATAGATGGTTTTGGATATAGAGAAGAAAAGAAAGGTAATGCCGTTATAGCAGCAAACCCAGAAAATATAATAAATTTATGGAAGGAATATCCTCATACTACTTTGGAAGCAAGTGGAGAAGCAGTAGGACTTCCAGCTGGACAAATGGGTAATAGTGAAGTAGGACATTTAAATATAGGAGCAGGACGTGTTGTAGACCAACCTCTTATGCAAATTAATCATGCTATAGAAGATGGCAGTTTCTTTAAAAATGAAGTTTTATTAGATATAATAAATCATTGTAAAGAAAATAATTCAGCCCTACATTTATTTGGACTATTAAGTGATGGAGGAGTTCATTCACATATTAATCACTTTTTTGCAATGTTAGATTTATGTAAAAAAGAAAACTTTCATAATGTCTATGTTCATGCATTTCTAGATGGTAGAGATACCCTTCCAGATGTCGCTCTTACCTTTCTAGATTCTTTAACAAATAAGCTTAATGAACTAGGTTTTGGTAAACTAGCAGATATCTCTGGAAGATACTATTCCATGGATAGAGAAAGAATGTGGAATGTTACTAAGAAGTATTATGATTTATTAGTACATGGAGAGGGAGTAAAAATTGATTCATATAAAGATTATATAGAAGATTCATATAAACAAAATATTATGGATGAGTTCATTGTTCCTGCTAAATTAATAGATGAAGGAACTTTAAAAGAAAATGATGGTATGGTAATGCTTAACTTTAGACCAGACCGTATTACGCAAACATTCACTGCTATAACCAATAAAGACTTTAAAGAGTTCCCACGAGTAGACTTTAAAAATGTAAAACTAGTTACTATGATGACTCCAGAGCATACAGTTATCGCCACACCTGCTTTCCCACCAATGCATCTAACTAATACCTTAGGAGAATATGCGGCATCAATTGGATTAAAGATTCTAAGAATAGCAGAAGCTAGTAAATATCCTCATGTTACTTACTTCTTTGATGGAGGAGAAGAAAAAGACATTCCTAATACAGATAAAATAATCGTTCCAAGAAAAGATGTAGCGACTTATGATATGTATCCTGCTATGAGTGCTTATGAAGTAACAGATAAACTAATAGAAGTTATGGATAAATATGATTTAATCATCCTAAACTTTGCTAACTGTGATATGGTAGGACATACTGGTAAATTTGATAAAGTTGTAGAAGCAGTAAAAGCTGTTAATGAAAATGTCGGAAGACTATATGAAGCAAGTAAGGAGAAAGACTTTACTATGTTTATAACCGCAGATCATGGTAATTCTGAAATTATGGAAGATGATAAAGGAGAAGTAATAACTGCTCACACTACTAGTCCTGTTCCATTTATTATTACAGACCATAATATAAAAGAAATTAAAACAGGTAAATTAGGAGATATCGCTCCTACAATACTAAAATATATGGATATAGAAAAACCAGACGAAATGACTGGTAATAACTTGATTTAAGTAGTTAAATAAGCTATCCTATAAGTAGGAGGGTTTAATTATGACAGATGAAGAACTAAAATCATATGAAGATAAGTTATTAGAGTTAAAAGTAAGTAGAGGAAAATTAATTAGACAAAGAAAAAAATTACTTGAAGATGATAATGTGAAAAAATATCTTGGTATAGAAATAGAACTTGATTCATCTACTAAAGAAGCTATGGCCTTACAAGGTATAATATTAGTAGAACAACAGGAAAGATGTCCTCACCCAGCTTGGTACTTTGAAAATGGTTTTACTGATAGGCACGAAGGTAGAACCTATTGGACTTGTAAATGTGTCGCTTGTGGAAAAAGATTAGAAGAAGTTCGTAGTAGAGATTATCCGAACGATAGAGTTATATGGGATGAATGTATTATGGGAGATCCTACTGAAAGTAAACTATCTTATAAAGAAGTAGCAGATAAATGGGTTAAATTTATGGAAGACTTTCCGGAAAAAGATAAATCTATAGAAGAAAAAGGTAGAACCTTCACTAAAATGATGAATCCTAGTAGAGTAAAGTAACCAGCAATGGTTATTTTTTTCTCTTTCAAATAGAACTAACGTATTATATAATAGAGTAAAGAGGAGGGATAACTATGCAGCGAATTATTTTTCATATCGATGTTAATAATGCCTTTTTATCTTGGACTGCTATCTATCTTTTAAATCATGGCTATAAACAAGATATTAGAAAGATTCCTTCAGTAATAGGAGGAGATGAAAAAGCAAGAAGAGGTATTGTTCTTGCTAAAAGTCCTATCGCTAAGAAATATGGAATTGTAACAGCAGAGACATTATATAGTGCTAGAACTAAATGTAAAGCCTTACAAGTATTTCCTCCTAACTATGCTTTTTATAAAGAACAATCTAAAAAGTTATATAATTATCTATCACAGTATACTCCTGTAATAGAACAATACTCTATTGATGAATGTTTTCTTGACCTTACAGGTACTACACTTCTTTATGGTAATGATTATGTATCACTAGCTCACAAAATAAAAGATGAAATTAAAGAAAAGTTTGGTTTCACAGTCAATGTTGGAATAGGAGAGAACAAACTTTGTGCAAAAATGGCAAGTGACTTTGAAAAGCCAGATAAAGTACATACTCTTTATTTAAATGAAATTGAAACTAAAATGTGGCCTTTAAAAGTAAATGATTTATTTATGTTAGGTAAAAGTTCTGCTAAAAAGTTAAATGACTTAGGAATATATACTATTAAAGATTTAGCTGAGTCTAATATTAACTTATTAAGAAGACATTTTAAAAGTCAGGGAGACTATTTTAAAGAAGCAGCATTAGGAATAGATTATAGTAAAGTAGAACCTAGAAATGCTAAAAATAAGTGTATTAGTATCTCTAGAACCTTACCTTATGATGTAACTAGAAAAGAAGACTTATTAAAAATATTATTTAGTGAAACAGAAGAAGTCTCTTTTACTTTAAGAGACCAAAAACTATATACAGGAACTATAGCTGTTACTTATAGAAATAATTTATTTAAAAACTATTCTCATCAAATTACTTTAGATAATCCTACTAATGTAACAGAAGAAATCTATAAAGGAGTTAAAACAATTTTTGAAGCTAGCTGGAAAGAAGATCCTATTAGAAATATAGGAGTAAGATTAGGTGATTTAAAAGAGAAAGCAGTTAGTCAGATGTCTTTGTTTGAAGAATCAGATGTAAAAGTAGTAGATAAGGTAGAGGAAGTAATGGATAGTATTATTAAAAAATATGGAAAAGGTAGTGTTATAAGAGCTAGTAAGAAAGAAGAAGATTATAATATTGAAAGAAGATAATGTGCAAAAAAATGTCGAAAATAATATTTTTTTGCACACTTACTGCAAAAACTTGACAAACATCTTTTCATTAAATATAATATAAGAAAAGGCGGTGATATAGAAAATGATTCCAAGAGATGAATATTTAGAACAATTAAAACATTTTAAAGACAAAGACTTAATAAAAGTAGTAACTGGAGTTCGAAGGTGTGGCAAGTCAACTTTATTTGATTTATACAATGAATTCTTATTGAATTCTGGAATAGAAAAAAAACAAATAATAAGAATAAATTTAGAAGATCCAATTTATTATGAACTAGATAGTTATTTAAAATTATATAACTATGTATTAAATAAGATAGATAGTTCAAAGAAAACCTATGTATTTATAGATGAAGTTCAAGTAGTACCAGAATTTCAAAAAGCTTGTGACGGTTTATATTTAAATAAAAACATTGATTTATACATAACTGGCTCTAATGCTAATCTTTTGTCAGGAGAATTAGCTACTCTTTTATCAGGAAGATATATAGAAATAAAAATGTTTCCATTATCTTTTAAAGAATTTGTATCTGCAAATAATAATGATGATAATATAGATAGGTTATTTCAAAAATACATATCTTGGGGATCATTTCCTTATGTTCTTAACTTTGATAATATAGATGATGTAGACAAATACATTAAAGGAATATATGATTCAATAATATTAAAAGATATAATGGCACGTAGAAAGTTTCCGGATATGTTAATGCTTCAAAGCGTAGTTAGTTTTTTATTAGATAATATTGGTAATATAACTTCTACTAATAAAATAAAAGATACTTTAGTATCAAATGGACGAACAATAAGTATACATACAGTTGAAAATTACATCACATCTTTACTAGAGTCGTTTATTTTCTATAAAGCTACTAGATATGATATAAAAGGGAAACAGTATTTAAAAACAGGTGATAAATATTATGTAGCAGATCTTGGATTAAGATATTTTATACTAGGAAGAAAAGGAAATGATACAGGTCATATTTTAGAAAATGTTGTTTATTTAGAACTCTTAAGACGTGGTTATGATGTTTATATAGGTAAAGTAGATGAATTAGAAGTAGATTTTGTCGCTATAAATAGTAAGGGTATTGAATATTATCAAGTAAGTGAAAGTGTTAAAGATGAAAAAACATTAGAAAGAGAATTAAAATCACTTGATAGTATAAAAGACCATAATCAAAAATTTTTGTTAGTAGGAGATATAGAACCAGAAGTCTCATATAACGGAATAAGAAAAATAAACGTATTAGACTGGTTATTAGATAAAGAATAGAAAGTGTTATTATGCACTTTCTTTATTTTAAAAGATTATTAATAATATAGTTAATCTCATTATCATTTAATACAATATCTTCATTAATTAAACCAATGTCAGAATGAATACCGTCATTCTTATGAAAGTCAGAACCTATTGTCGTTATTAAATCATGATGTTTAGCAAAGTTATTCCAATGAGTACTTTCATTGATTTTATTACCATTTCTATCTAAATAAACGTAATTAGCTTCAATACCATCAGGGTTCATTTCTTTAACTAGATTTAATATGTCATCATCAGTTAAGCCATCTTCATATTTATATGCAACAGGATGAGCAAGAACTACTTTGCCGCCAGCTTCTCTTATTAAATCACTAGCTTCCTTAGGACTAATAGCTTCCTTTTCTGCATAACAAGGACATCCTTCATTCATTAGTGTCTCAATAAATTCACCTTTACTAGGAATATGGCCAAAAGTTTTTAATAATAAATTCTTATTATCTTCATTTCCTATAATATTAAGAGCAATATGAGCTTTAGTAACAGCATCAATTTTATCTAAAGAATCAACATCAATGATATAACCAAACTCTTTTAATTTAGTCGCAACATCATGTAAATAAATATGCCTAGCATTTCTAATCGAGTATAACTTATCAGTAAACTTTTTATTGTTAATATCAAAATTATATCCTAATACATGAATACCTATTCCCTTATATTTAGTAGATATTTCTACAGCTGTAATTAATTTAACATTATTTTCTTTTGCATAATTAAATAACTCATCATTATAAGCAAGAGTTGTATCATGATCTGCTATTGCAATAACATTAATCCCATTATTAACTGCTCTATCAATAATTTCTTTAGGAGATAATTCTCCATCAGATAAATTACTATGAATATGTAAATCTATAAGTCTGTTCATAAAATTCACCTCAAATAATAATATAAAATATTTTAACACTAAAATAGTAAAAAAGTTTAAAATTTAGTGAATTTATGATATAATATGAAACATATTCGTTGAAGAGGTGAAAAAAATGTTAGAGTTTAAAAGTAAAGATGAAAAAACATTTTTCATTGAAGAAGAAGACAAATCACTTATTTCCATACTTGCTAACGGCTATCTTATTACACAAAATGGAGACTTTATAAGCTCAGGTATTGACCATGGTATGTCTTTCGGAGGTTTTTATCATTTATTAGAAGGAAAAAATCCAACTGAAGAAGATAAACTTCATACCATGGAAGCAATCAGTAAACTAGGGCAATTAGGGTACTCTTTATTTTTAGGAACAAGAAGAAGTACAAATAACTATCAAGATATGTCTCTAGGTTTTGGCGTAGTATATATTCCAGATAACATAACCAAAGAGCAAAAAGAATCTTTAAAATCATTACTAGAAACAAATGCTAGACGTTGGAATAAAGAAGAAAAGCTAATAAGTATCGAATATGCTAAAATTACATCAGATGGAAAAATGGAACAATTATCAGAAGATGATTTTTATAATATTATTAATGTAAATTCTAAAAAGTATGTTAGACAGAATAATGAATAATAATTCTGTTTTTTTATTACTTCTATAGAAACTTTCAAAAATAATATTACATCAATTATTATAGGTTTTGATATTTCAATAGACAGTGATATAATACTTATCAAGTAAATCCTTTATAGGGGGACTAACTATGTTTGATTTAGATATTATCGAAGAAGATTGGAAAAACAATTCATTTTCATTAAGTGAAAATGAAATTATAGAAATATTTCGTTCTGAAGGTGCAACTTTGCGTAAATATAATGAGGAGATAGAAGAGTGGAGAAAAAATACTCATGTTAATACTGCTGCTTATGATAGATTATGGGCTTTAATGTTTCATGATGATAGTATTTTTAAAAAGGAAGAAGAATTAAGAAAAAAATATCCTCATCCTACTAAAAAACATTTAAGTGAAGAATCAAGGAAAAAAGTCATTGAAGGATGTATGAATATTGTTTTTGATGCTACTAGAAAATGGTATGATTTCTTTGATAAAAAAATATCCCAAGAAAGATTATATTATGTAGCTTTAGAAGCACTTATTAACTGTACAAAATATGTATTGCATTGTGAAGATCCTGTATTTAGCGAGTATGTATATAAGAGTATAGAAAGAAATGTAATTAAAAACGTTGCTAACTGGGAACATCTATCTTATCGTGATATATATGCCTATGTTAAGAACCATAAAGATAACTGTAAATATGATGATTATGGAAATGAGATAAAACAACTACATTTTGAATATGAGACAAGTGAAATACCTATAAAACCTTCAGAAATATCATATATTAAAAGAAAAGATTTATATGATGTAGATTATATAAAAGATATCTCAGAAGAAGAGTTTATGAGAGATTATAAGAAAGCAACAAAAGGTTTAGATGATATTGAAAAAGCAATAATTTCATTATCATATGATATGGATGGTTATCCTGGCTTAACATATAATGAAATAGCAGATTACTATGGCCTTGACAAAAAGAAAGCCGGAAATATCAAGAAAAAGGCACTTAGAAAATTAAGAAAAAATGCTAGATTAAATGAGTATATATAAAAAGAATAAAGGAATTTATAAAAAAAGTTACATAAAATCTTTAGAATTTTTTCTGTAAACATATCTAGACTTCTTTACACAGTTTATTTATCCATTATCTGCTCTCTATAAGATATAAATATCAATTTTTTTACAAAAAAGT
Organism: uncultured Bacilli bacterium; assembly: GCA_944331955.1. Classification (GTDB taxonomy): domain Bacteria; phylum Bacillota_I; class Bacilli_A; order RF39; family UBA660; genus Onthousia. The sequence goes on along the minus strand of CALVIY010000002.1, from coordinate 57,153 downwards.
ATTGAAATAACAAATAATATACGATATACTAATTATAGTGATATTGATAAAGAAGTTTATCAAAATTAGGTAGCATAAAAACCTTTGAATATTTTCATAAATTTATGTATTTATTTTGTTTGGTTAGATATGAGCCATTAGAACTTAGCTTCTATAAACGAATATCCTATTAAACATTAGGTTAGAAACGAGCCTTTAGAATTTTATTTCTATAAACGAGTTTTCGGAAAAATATATAGGGCGCTATTAAAGTGCTCTTTTATGTTTTATTATAGGGGGGAGTATGGGTAATGAAAAGAAATTAAAAATGAAAAAATTAAATTTTTATACTATTGATGATAATTATATCGAATATTTAAGTGAATTCGATAAACATATAGCATATAATAAAAATCAAAATAGACCTTATATTGGCATTGTTATTACAATAGATAACCATTATTATTTTGCACCTTTGTTCTCGCCAAAGCAAAAGCATAAAACATACAAAAGTAATTTAAGTTTTTTTAAGATAATAAATACGAAAAATAAAAATAATCTAGGCATAATTAGATTCTCTAATATGATACCAGTACCATTAGAATGTGTTAATTTGTTAGATATAAAGAATAAAAGCTATGGTTATAAAAGATTACTATCAGAACAATATTCTTATATAAATAAAACAGATAATAAAAAAGAAATATTAGAAAAATCAAAAAAAATCTATGACATAGTTACAAGTAAAAAGAATAGTACAACAGCTAGGTTTTACAAAGAAATAAGTTGTAATTTTAAATTACTAGAAGAAAAAGCAGTTGATTATCTCGATTATATTAGAAAGAATAATAATTATATTGAGGAACTATTAGCAATTTGACTTCAGAATTAAGATCATTGTTTAATTTAAGCGGAAATATAGAAAAAAATTTAAAATATATGATATAATTAAACGAAAAAAATTGAATTTAAAGAAAAAATTATTATTAAACATAATGATGTGTTGCAATATTAAAATATAGATAAGATGGAGATGATTTAGATGTCGAATAATGAACAAATTCAAATAATGGTATATGAAGAAAAATATGCAAAGGAAATGTCTGAAATTATATTAAGTAATTTATATACTATTAATATTAAAGACTATGGAAAAGAAATAATTGATAAAATAGCAAGACATTTCACAGAAGATGAAATAAAGAAAAATTTTCCTAACAGAGTTAAATGCTTTGTTGCTTTAAAAGATGGAAAAGTTGTAGGAACAGCAAGTATTGATATCATTAAAGATATGTATGGTGTTAAAATTGAAAACAATGAAGATAAATATATAATATTAACAGTTTTCATTAGCCTAGAAAATCAACATCAAGGAATTGGAAAAGTGCTAATTCAAAAAATAGAAGAATATGCATCACAAATAAAGGCTGTTGAATTATTAATTCCTGCCTCAATTTATGGGTGCGAGTTTTATAAAAAATTAGGCTATGATTATTATAATAGAATAAAAGAACTTAATGAAGATGGAGAATATGTATTATCTAAACATATAACAAAAAAATAATACATTCAGTAAATATTATATTACCCAAATTATTTACCAATAACAGATATCTTAAAAAAGACATATGAGTATAAGAACATCAAAAATGACATTTAAAGGGATAACAGATAATGTCAAATTTTTTTGCAAAAAAATTTCAAAAAATGACTAAATTAAATTGAAAGTTCCCGTTATTTGGAAAATATAAAATTAAGAGAGAAAGTTCCCATGAAATAAGGGTTCTTTTTTCATAAAACTTGCATTTTTACAAGAAAGTGGTATTATATATCTACCTAAATTAATTTTAGGTCACGCAAAAAAGTGTACGATTCTAAGCGTTTTTATGACTTAGTTCCCGTACAATAAGTTTAATTATGGATGTTGGCTTATCTGCCAACAACAGTGAAGATAGTTAAATCTTCACTCTAATTGGCATATTATTTATTTTTTAATAAAAGTATGTCATCTTTTGAAAGAGAAACATCATCTGGTTTAATATAAGTACAATTTAACTTTTCAATTAATTCAGGATAAAGTTTTTTAGTTAAATTGTATGGAGTTTCTTTATTTAAAGATTCCCTAGGTATAGCATTGATGTTGTCTTGAAGCGACTTAACCATTTCATCGGTTAAATTATCAAATGAAGTTCCTTTAGGAAGTACTCTTCTGATATATTCATGATTAACTTCAACACCATGCTTTTCATAAGAAGAGTAAGGATGACAATAAAATATATTAGAAACTTTTTTACCTGTATCTAAATCTCTTTCAAAATTTAAAACAGAAAAGAACTCAGTGCCATTATCAGTAAGAAATATTCTAAATATCTTAGAATATAATTTAATACCAAGAGTTTCTTTTAGAAAATTGATTTTAGCATTAACAGATGCTGAATCTTTTTTGTTTAAAAGAAAAATAAGCATAAAGTGTGTCTTTCTAATATATAAAGTTAATAAACATTTACTGTTTTCTCTTTTTCCTATAACTGTATCCATCTCAACAATATTCATTTTAGGATGATTAGAAGTATAAACAATAAAGTCCTCATATTTTCTTCCTTTTAATAAAGAAAGTTCTCTCTTGTTTTTGTTTGTACCATTCTTTTTTCTCTTTTTATATTTAATTTTCTTAGGTAAATCAGCATTAGTTAGAGAAAATATACCAATATCAACATATTTATAGAATGTTGTTTTAGAAAAATATAGAATATCAGAATGGTTAATATAAACTTGATTAACACTTTGTTTTTTATCTTTAATTAAAGGAACTATTTGTTGTTCGATATCTTCAATAGTATTAGGATCAATATCAATACCAGTTCTAGAACTAATAAGCTTATCTTCATAATTTTTTTGTGCAACTCTATAATCATAATATAAGTGATGTTTATTACAATAGTTTTTATTAGGACAAGTATTACAAACATAAGGAAACTTTTTAAGCTTATTACAATCTTCTACTGCTTTATTAATTCCTTTAATATCAAATGGTTCATAAAAATTACTCTTAATATATCTATTTCTTCTAATTTCTTTGGATACTGTAGTTCTATCTTTATCAATAGAATTTCCAATTTCAGTAAAGTTTTTACCTTTATTTAATAAAATACAAATTGTTTCTCTTTGAGAAATATTTAATTGACTATAATTTGTCATAATTTAGTTCACTCCTTTTAATAATGACAAATAAGCCAGCATATTGTAGATGTTGGGACTCTGTCCCAAACCCTGAGGTTTATCGCTTATAGTTACCAAAAAAGAAGAAAAGAAGGTATATATCATTAGGTGACATTTCCTTCTTTTTTGTATAACATTATTTAGTGCTCTGGTCACTCCTCAGTGTTGCCATATCCCCTAAATAACGTTACATATTATACTACTTATCCTGATAAATGTAAATCTTTAAGTGATTGTAATTACTTTATCATTCTATAAAATATCATTGATTACAAGACTAATTTCCCATCTTAATTAAAACGGGAACTTTGAATTTTATTTAATGAAATTTCAAAAAATGCTTGTATTCTGGGGCTTTCTATGATATTATTAATTACGTGTGACTGCTTAGATGTGGGAGGTTGTCGATACGCCAGGTTAAGTTGTTAATCAGCTATCGGGTTATTCACACGGAGCAAGTCTATACTAGATATAGGCGAAGGGAGGACGTAAATAATGTCAACACAAAAGATTCGTATTAAGTTAAAAGCATATGATCATAGAATTCTTGACAATGCTGTAACTAAAATTGTTGAAACAGTTAAAAGAACTGGGGGAGATATAGTAGGACCTGTACCTCTACCAACTGAAATTGAAAAATTCACAATTTTAAGAGCTGTTCACAAAGATAAAGACAGTCGTGAACAATTCGAAAGAAGAACACACAAGAGATTAATTGACATTAAAAACCCAAGTAAAGAAACAGTTGATGCTCTAGCTCATCTTGATTTACCAAGTGGTGTCGATATCAAAATCAAAACAATCTAAAATAGGAGGAGTTAAAAATGAAAGGAATCTTAGGTAGAAAAAAAGGAATGACTCAAGTATTTACTACTGATGGTAGACTTATTCCTGTAACTGTTGTTGAAGTAGAACCTAATGTTGTTACACAAATTAAAACTAATGAAACAGATGGTTATGAAGCTATCCAATTAGGATATGAAACAGTTAGAGAAAAATTAAGTAATAAACCAAAAATGGGTCATACCACTAAAGCTAATACTGAACCTAAGCGCTTCTTAAGAGAAATAAAAGGCGTAAATGTAGCTGATTACACTTTAGGACAAGTATTAGATGCTAGCATATTTGAAGCTGGTGAAATTGTAGACGTTAGTGGAGTAAGCAAAGGAAAAGGTTTCCAAGGTGTAATCAAACGTCACAACGGGAGCCGTGGACCTATGGGACATGGTTCACAATATCATCGTGGAGTTGGATCTTTAGGAACAATGAGACCAATGCACGTATTAAAAGGTAAGAAATTACCAGGACAAATGGGTAATGTAAACTCTACTATTCAAAATCTTGAAGTAGTAGCAGTAGACTTAGAAAATAATGTAATTTTAATCAAAGGTAATGTACCTGGACCAAAAGAAGGGCTAGTAGTAATTAAAACAGCAGTTAAAAAACCAGGTAAGAAAAATACACCTAAAGACTTAATCACTTATGAAGAGATGAAAGAAGCTGAAACTACTACTGAAGTAGAAAATACTAATACTGAAGAAGTAGTAGAAGAAGCAAATACTGAGTCTACAGAAACAACAAACGAATAATCATCACTACAATTTAATTAATTTTAAGTGGTGAAAGGAGGAAAAAGTATGAAAAAGATAGATCTTTTAAATCTTAAAGGTGAAAAAGTAAATGATTTAAAATTAAATGAAGAAATATTTTCTATTACCCCAAATGATAAAGTATTATATGATGCAATTATTTTAGCAAGAGCATCATTAAGACAAGGAACACACTCTACTAAAAACCGTTCAGAAGTTAGTGGTGGAGGACGTAAACCTTGGAGACAAAAAGGAACTGGACATGCACGTCAAGGTTCAATTAGAGCTGTACAATGGGTAGGTGGAGGAAGATATGGAACTCCAGTACCAAGAGATTACAGTAAAAAACAAAATCGTAAAGAAAGACGTTTAGCATTAAAGAGTGCTTTAAGTCATAAATTTAATGATAATGAAGTAATCGTTTTAGAAGAGTTAGAATTCACAACTCCAAAAACAAAAGAAATGATGAGTTTACTAAATACATTAAAAATAGCAGATAAAAAAGTACTATTCGTTGTAGCAGACTTTAGCGAAAATGTAATCTTAGCATCAAGAAATATTGCTAACATCGCTTTAATATCAGCTAACGAAATAAACGTTTTAGATCTTGTTAACTCTGATGTAGTAGTTATGACAAGTGATGCTATTAAAAAGATAGAGGAGGCTCTTAAATAATGGATACTAAATACTTAGAAATAATTAAAGCTCCTGTTATCACTGAAAAAAGTGGTTCTCTAGGAGAGAAAAATCAATATGTATTTAAGGTTTCTTCTAAAGCTAATAAAATTGAAATTAAACAAGCTATTGAAAAAATCTTTAAAGTACATGTAAAACAAATAAGAACATTAAATGTAAAACCTAAAAAAAGAAGAGTTGGTCGCTATACTGGACTTACAAATAGATATAAGAAAGCTATTGTAACTCTAGCTGATGGTGAACAAATTGATCTTGGTTAGAAGGAGGAAATAAAATATGGCAATAAGAAATTATAAACCTACTACACCAGGACGTAGAGGTATGAGTACTCTAACAAATGAAGAAATTACTAAGTCTACTCCAGAGAAAAGCTTAACAGTAACACTAAAGAAAAACTCTGGACGTAATAATCAAGGAAAAATAACAGTTCGTCATCAAGGTGGCGGTGTTAAAAGAAAATATCGTATTATCGATTTCAAAAGAGATAAAAAAGATATCACTGGTGTTGTAGCTAGCATAGAATATGATCCAAATAGAACAGCAAATATTGCATTAATTAACTATATGGATGGAGAAAAGAGATACATCATCGCTCCTAAAAACCTAAAAGTAGGAGATAAAGTAGTAAGCGGTGAAAACGTAGATATCAAAGTAGGAAATGCACTTCCTATCATGAATATACCAGTAGGTACTGTTATCCATAATATTGAACTTCGCCCAGGTAAAGGTGCTGCTTTAGCAAGAAGTGCTGGTAGTTCTGCTCAAATCCTTGGACGTGAAGGAAAATATGTAATGATTAGATTATCAAGTGGAGAACAAAGAAAAGTACTTGGTACTTGTATGGCTACAGTTGGTGTTGTTGGTAACGAAGATGCTAGCTTAGTAAAACTTGGTAAAGCAGGACGTAAACGTCATATGGGAATTCGCCCAACAGTTCGTGGTTCTGTTATGAACCCTAATGACCATCCACACGGTGGTGGTGAAGGACGTGCTCCAGTTGGTAGAAAAGCACCTCTTACACCTTGGGGTAAACCTGCTCTTGGATATAAAACAAGAAATAATAAAAAGACAGACAAATTTATTGTACGTCGTCGTAATAGTAAATAGGAGGATAAAATATGGCTAGAAGTTTAAAGAAAGGACCTTATGTATTTGCAAGACTATTAAAAAAGGTTCAAAAATTAAATGAAACTGGAAAAAAAGAAGTAATTAAAACTTGGTCACGCCGTTCTACTATCTTTCCTGAATTTATCGGCCACACCTTTGCAGTTCATAACGGTAAAGAATTTATCCCCGTTTATGTTACTGAAGACATGGTTGGACACAAATTAGGAGAATTTGCTTTAACTCGTAAAAATGGTGGACATGGCTCTGACAAAAAATAAAGAGACTAGGAGGAGTTAGAAAATGGAAGCAAAAGCAATTGCTAAAATGCAAAGAATATCACCTATTAAAGCTCGTTTAGTAATCGATACTATTCGTGGTAAAAAAGTAAGTGATGCTCTAGCAATATTAGAAAATACAAATAAAAAAGCAGCTATCCTTACTAAGAAAGTCTTAAATTCAGCAGTAGCAAATGCCGTAAATAATAATGGTATGGAAGCTGACGATTTATATGTAAAGGAAGCACGCGTTGATGCTGGACCTGTAATGAAAAGAGTATTATTCGATTCACGTGGACGCATCGGACATAAAGATAAAAGAACAAGTCACATAGTTATAACAGTGGCTACAAAATAATAAGGAGGAACTATAATGGGACAAAAAGTTAATCCAAACGGACTAAGACTTGGCATCAATAAAGACTGGGAAGCTAAATGGTATGCTCCAAAAGAAGATGTTTCTAAAGTATTAGTAAATGATATTAAGATTAGAAATTATCTAGAAAAAAATCTTAAAAATGCCGGAATTGCCAAAATTGAAATAGAAAGAACTCCAAAGAAATGCGAAGTTTCAATCCACACATCAAGACCAGGTGTTATTATTGGTAGAGGTGGAGAAGAGATTGCAAAACTTAAGAGTAAACTATCAAATGCCGTTGGAGAAAACATTAATATATCAATCGTTGATATTAAGAAAGCAGACCTTAATGCACAACTTGTTGCAGATTCAATTGCTAGTCAAATTACAAACAGAGCATCATTTAGAATGGCTCAAAAACGTGCAATTAGAAATGCAATGAAAGCAGGAGCTAAAGGTATCAAAACAAAAGTATCAGGACGTTTAGGTGGTGCTGATATGGCACGTAGTGAAGGATATACAGAAGGAACAATTCCTCTACATACCCTAAGAGCAGATGTAGACTATGCCACAAGTGAAGCTGATACAACATTTGGTAAAATTGGTGTAAAAGTATGGATTTACAAAGGTGAAATCCTACCATCTAAGAAAGTTACTAAAGAAGAAAGAAAAGATAGAAAAGATAGAAAAGCTAAAGGAGGTAATTAGAGTGTTAATTCCATCAAGAACTAAATATCGTCGTGTTCACAGATTACCTTACGAAGGCAAATCTAGAGGTAACCGTGAATTACACTTTGGTGAATATGGTTTACAAGCCAAAGAAGGAGCATGGATCACAGCTAATCAAATCGAAGCAGCTCGTGTTGCCATGACTCGTTATATGAAACGTGGTGGTAAAGTATGGATTAATATATTCCCACACATGCCACTTACAAAGAAACCAATCGGTACACGTCAAGGAAAAGGTAAAGGTAACGTTGAAGAATGGGTAGCAGTAGTTAAAGAAGGAAAAATCATGTTTGAAGTTGCAGGTGTTTCTGAAGAAGTTGCTCGTGAAGCATTACGACTAGCAAGCCATAAATTACCAATAACTTGCAAATTTGTAAAGAAAGAAGACACAGTAGACGGAGGTGTTACTAATGAAGGTTAAAGAAATTAGAGAATTATCAAACGAAGAAATCAATGCTAAATTAAAAGAATCTAAAGAAGAACTATTTAACTTGAGAATAAACAGCGCAATGGGTAACCTTGAAAAACCTTCTAGATTAAGAGATTTAAGACACCAAGTAGCAAGACTAAAAACCGTTTTAAAAGAACGTGAGAAAGAAGAAAAGGTTGATTAGGAGGTAAGTTATGGAAAAGAAAATGACACATGAATTAGTTGGTAAAGTCGTAAGTACTAAAAACAATAAAACTATTACAGTTTTAGTTGAAACACATAAAATGCACCCAAAATATCATAAAAGAGTTAAATCATCTAAAAAATACAGTGTACATGATGAAACAAACAAAGCAAAAGTAGGAGATGTAGTTAGAATTGTTGAAACTAAACCAATTTCTAAAACTAAACATTTCTACTTAAAAGAAATCGTAAAAGAAGCAGTTATTCTATAACTCTTAAGGTAAAGGAGGATAATCTATGTTACAACAAGAAAGTAGATTAAAAGTTGCAGACAACTCAGGAGCACGTGAATTATTAGTAATCAGAGTGCTAGGAGGAAGTCATGTTAAAACTGGAAATATCGGAGATGTAGTTGTTGGAACCGTAAAAAATGCTATACCAAATTCACCACTTCCTAAAGGTAAAGTAGTAAAAGCTGTAATCGTAAGAAGCCGTCAAGGAGTAAGACGTGAAGATGGTAGTTATATCAAATTTGATGATAACGCTTGCGTAATCATTAAAGATGATAAAAGTCCAGTCGGAACTCGTGTCTTTGGTCCAGTAGCACGTGAACTTCGTGATAAAGACTATATGAAGATAGTAAGTCTTGCGAAAGAAGTACTATAAGGAGGAAAGTTATGAAGTTAAAAGTTGGAGATAAAGTCGTTGTAATAAGCGGTGCCGATAAAGGAAAAGAAGGAAAAATAATCAAAACATTAAAAAATGAAAATAAAGTTATTGTAGAAGGTGTCCATATTGTTAAGAAACATCAAAAACCTACAGGACAAGCATCAGGAGGAATCCTTGAAATAGAAGCTCCTATCGATGCATCTAATGTTATGATTATTGATCCAAAAACTAAAAAAGGAACAAGAATCGGACATACAACAGACAAAAATGGAAAAAAAGTAAGAATAAGTACTAAATCTAAAGAAGTACTAGATTAGTGGAAGGAGGTAACAAAATGACATTAAAAGAAAAATATAATAAAGAAGTAGTTCCAGCTCTTATGAGTAAATATGGTTATAAATCTATAATGGAAGTACCAAAACTAGAAAAAGTTGTTATCAATATGGGTGTTGGAGACGCTACAACAAACTCTAAATTATTAGATGCAGCAGTAGCAGATCTTGAAAAAATCTCAGGACAAAAACCAGTAGTTACAAAAGCAAAGAAATCAATCGCTGGTTTTAAAATAAGAGAAGGACAAAAAATTGGATGTAAAGTAACCCTTAGAAATGACAACATGTATAACTTTGTTGACAAACTAATTTCTATCTCACTTCCACAAGTTCGTGATTTTAGAGGAGTTAATCCAAAATCTTTCGATGGTCGTGGTAATTATACATTAGGTATTAAAGAACAATTAATCTTTAGTGAAATAAACTATGATGAAATAGTAAAAGTACGTGGTATGGATATTATATTCGTAACAACTGCTAAAACTAATGAAGAAGCATATGACCTATTAAAAGGTCTTGGAATTCCTTTTAGAAAGTAATGGAGGGTAAAAGATGGCAAGAAAAAGTATGGTTGTAAAACAAAGTAGAAAGCCAAAATACAAAGTACGTGAATACACTCGTTGTGCACGTTGTGGCAGACCTCATGCAGTTATGAGTAAATTTGGAATCTGCCGTATTTGCTTCCGTGAATTGGCTTATAAAGGACAAATACCAGGCGTAAAAAAATCAAGCTGGTAGAAAAGGAGGAAAAAAGATGGCTGTAGTTACAGATACAATTGCAGATATGTTAACTCGTATTCGTAATGCTAATGCTATGCGTTATGAAGAAGTAAAAGTTCCTTCATCAAAATTAAAATTAGAAATAGCAAGAATTTTAAAAGAAGAAGGATTTATTAAAGATTACAAGTTAGAAAAAAATGATGTACAAGGTACAATCGTTCTAACATTAAAATATGGTGAAAATAAAGAAAGAGTAATAACAGGCTTAAAGAGAATTTCTAAACCAGGACTTAGAGTATATGCTAAAACTGATGAAATTCCAGTAGTATTAAATGGACTAGGAATTGCAATAATTTCTACATCTAAGGGAATTATGACAGATAAAGAAGCAAGAAGACAAAAACTTGGTGGCGAAGTCTTAGCTTATGTTTGGTAAAAGGAGGTGTTTTGAATGAGCCGTATTGGAAATCGTAAAATTGAAGTTCCCGCAGGAGTAACAGTTGCGGAAGTTGACGGAATCGTAACAGTTACTGGCCCAAAGGGAAGCTTGAGCCAAAGAATGCTAAAAGGAATTAGCATGGAACAAAAGGACAATGAAATAACATTAACAAGAGTAAGCGATGCAGTAAAAGCAATGCATGGAACAATGAATGCACTTCTTCAAAATATGATTACAGGTGTAACTAAAGGATATGAGAAGGGACTAGAAATAGTAGGTGTTGGATATCGTTTCAATGTAAGTGGTAAAAAATTAACTATTAATGCAGGTTATTCTCATCCAGTAGAAATGACTATACCTGAAGGGCTTACTGTAGAAGCACAATCTAATACAGAAATAACTGTTAAGGGTATTGATAAAGTATTAGTTGGAGAATTTGCTGCCAACGTAAGAAAAGTACGTCGCCCTGAACCATATAAAGGTAAAGGTATTCGCTATAAAGATGAACATATTAGACGTAAAGAAGGAAAGAAAGCTGCTTAAGCTAGTAGGAAGGAGAGAAATATATGATTAGTAAAAAATCAAGAAATAGTATGCGTGAGGTGCGTCATGCTAGAATTAGAACTCATTTAAGTGGAACAAGTGAAATTCCAAGATTAAATGTATTTAGATCAAATACTGCAATCTATGCACAAGTTATAGATGATGAGAGTTCTACTACTTTAGTATCTGCTTCTTCTAGAGATAAAGATTTAAATTTAAAAAATAAATCAAACATTGAAGCAGCTACTGCTGTAGGTGTTAGTATCGCTAAAAAATGTAGTGAAGCTGGCATTAAAAAAGTAGTATTTGATAGAGGTGGATATCTTTATCATGGACGTGTTAAAGCATTAGCAGATGCTGCACGTGAAAATGGACTAGAGTTCTAAGGAGGGTAAATATGCAAAAACAAACAAACGATGCCAAAGAAAAACAAATTGAAGAACTAGTCGTTCAACTTAAAAGTGTAGTTAAAGTTACAAAAGGTGGACGTCAACGTCGTTTTTCAGCAGTTGTTGTTGTTGGAGATCGTAAAGGACATGTTGGTATCGGTACTGGTAAAGCATTTGAAGTACCAGATGCTATTAAAAAAGCAATTCAAGATGCTAATAAAAATATGATTACTATAAATTTAATTGATGGAAGAACTATTACACATGAAGTAATAGGAGTAAGTGGAGCTGCTAAAGTAATGTTAAAACCAGCTAAAGAAGGTACTGGTATCATTGCTGGAGGTAGTGTAAGGGCTGTCCTTGAATTAGCTGGAGTTCGTGATGTTGTATCTAAATCTCTTGGTGCTAGAACTAAACTAAATATGGCAAATGCTGCTATAAATGGTCTTAAGAGTATAAAAACAGTAGAAGAAGTTGCAAAACTTCGTGGTAAAAGTGTAGAGGAGATTTTAGGATAATGAAGTTACATGAATTAAAGAAAAATGAAGGTGCTACTTTCCGTAAAAAGATAGTAGGACGTGGACCTGGTTCAGGATCAGGTAAAACATCAGGACGTGGACAAAAAGGACAAAATGCTCGTAGTGGTGGAGGAGTTTCACCAGTATTCGAAGGTGGACAATTACCACTATATAGACGTCTTCCAAAAAGAGGATTTAGTAATCATGATTTTAAAACAGTATATGCAGTAGTTAATCTTTCAGATTTAAATGTATTTAATGATGGAGATGTAGTTACATCAGCATTACTTAAAGAAAAAGGAATTGTAAAAAAACAACTAGATGGAATTAAAGTATTAGGAAATGGTTCACTTGAAAAGAAGATTACAATTCAAGCTCATAGATTTTCAAGTAGTGCATTAAGAAAAATTGAAGAATCAGGAAGTAAAGCCGAGGTGATCTAAGATGCCTCTATTAAAGCAATTATTTAAGCCTACAAATAGAGACTTACTAAAAAGAATTGGTTTTACTTTAGTAGCATTAGCTATTTTCATAATTGGAACAACTATTCAAGTACCAGGTACCGATAGTATTACTAGTAACCTAGGTTTCCTAGAATTAGTTAATACTATGGGTGGTGGTGCCTTACAAAACTTTTCAATCTTTGCTTTAGGTGTTATGCCATATATTACAGCAACGATTGTAATGCAACTATTAGGAGAACTAATTCCTTATTTTCAAGAATTAAATAAACAAGGACATGTAGGTAGACAAAAAATCAATACCTATTCAAGATATATGGGAATACTTTTTGCTTTTATTCAAGGCTATGCCTTCTCATTCATGTTCTTAGGTAGAACTGCTAGTGCCACTGAATATTTATATATATCAGTAGTCTTAACAGCAGGTACTGCTTTCCTACTTTGGTTAGGAGATCAAATTACAAGAAAAGGAATAGGTAATGGTTTAAGTCTAATAATTATGGCAGGTATTATTGCAACACTACCACAAATGTTTATTGATGCTTTCCAGGGATTAGTAATATTCGATGGAACAACTCAAGAAATAGCATTAGGTATAGTTAAGTTTATCTTGTTTGCAATAATTTACTTTGCTATCATCGTTGGCGTTATCTTTGTTCAAATGGCAGAGCGTAAAGTTCCAATTCAATATGCTAATAAATCAACAAGTTATGGACAAAGCGCTGCTTCATATGTTCCAATTAAAGTAAATACCGCTGGGGTTGTACCTGTGATATTTGCATCAAGTTTAATGGCTATTCCAGGAATTATTGCTAGCTTAATAAATAATGAAAGCTTTAGTCTTTTCGTTAGTAACTATTTAACATATACAACACCGGTAGGATTTATTATCTATGTAATATTTATATTCCTATTCGGATTCGTATATACTTACATGGTTTTCAAACCAGAAGACTTTGCTAAAAATCTTCAAGAAAGTGGAGGCTACATTCCAGGAATAAGACCAGGAAATGAAACAAAGACTTACTTATCAAAAGTCTTAACAAGAATAACTTGTTTAGGTTCAATCTTCTTAGCAATTATAGTAGCTTTACCAATAATATTCTCAGGATTTACAAGCTTACCAACAAGTGTTAGTATTGGAGGTACAGGTTTATTAATTGTTGTAGGAGTTGCACTAGAAACTTATAAACAGATAGAAGGAAGTCTTCTTTCTAGAAACTATAAGAAGGGTTATAGTAGAAGATGAAAAATATAATCTTTATCGCTCCCCCTGCCGCTGGTAAGGGGACACAAAGTTCTATTATAGAAAAGAAATATAACCTACCACATATCTCAACAGGTGACATCTTAAGAGATGAAGCGAAAAAAGATAGTGAGTTAGGTAGATATATTAGTGAAGTGTTAGATAATGGAGAATTAGTTAAAAATGAAATAACATATGAACTATTAACTAACCGCCTATCACAATCTGACTGTAAGAATGGTTATGTTCTAGATGGTTTTCCAAGAAATATAGAACAAGCTTATAAATATGATGAAATATTAAAAGATTTAAATCAAGAATTAGGTTATGTTTTAAAATTAGATATTCCCCAAGAAGTTCTTGAGAAAAGAATTACAGGCAGAAGAATATGTGAAGATTGTGGTACAGTTTACAATATTAATTCTATAAACGAAAAGCCACAAACAGAATCAATATGTGATAAATGTGGTGGTAGATTATATCAAAGAAATGATGATAATATAACATCATTTAAAAATAGATATGATTTATATATAGAAAAAACTAAACCACTACTTGACTATTATACTGAAAAAGGTATATTATATGTAATCAATGGCGATGCTTCTGTAGAAGAAGTTGCCGAAAGAATCGATAAGGTTTTAAAAGAGGGGATGTAAATAATGATTACTTTAAAAAGTAAAAGAGAAATTGAACTATTAAAGGAAGCTGGACATATTGTCTATCTTACACATCAGTATTTACGCCCCTATATTAAAGCCGGGATTAAAACAAAAGAATTAGATCGTCTTGCTGAAGAATTCATAAGAAGTAAAGGAGCAACTCCTTCATTTAAAGGTTATGAAGGTTTTCCTTCTACACTTTGTATAAGTATTAATGATGAAGTTGTTCATGGTTTTCCAGGAGATAGAATTCTAAAAGACGGTGACATTATATCTATTGATATTGGCGCTTGTTATAAAGGTTATCATGGCGATTCAGCTTGGACCTATGAAGTAGGCAAAGTAAGTGATGATGCTAAATATCTATTAGAACATACAGAAAAAGCTTTGTATGAAGGAATTAAGCAAGCAAAAGTTGGTAATAGAATAGGCGATATCAGTTATGCCATAGAAAAATATTCTAAAGAACATAACTTAGGTATCGTTAAAGAATTAGTAGGACATGGTGTTGGAACTAGTGTGCATGAGTCCCCTGATGTTCCAAACTATGGTACTAAAGGAACAGGACCTAAAATTAGAGATGGCATGGTTATTGCCATTGAACCGATGTTAACTTTAGGTAGTCCAGATATCTATCTTGAAGATAACGACTGGACTGTTGTTACAATAGACTCATCATTATCAGCACATTTTGAACATACAATTGCAATAACTAATGATGGAGTAGAGATTTTAACAGGAGAGTGAAAAGATGGCTAAAGATGATGTTATTGAAGTTGAAGGTAAAGTTCTAGAAATTATACCAGGTGGTAAGTTCAAGGTTAAACTAGAAAACGGACATATTGTAGAAGCTCATGTTTCTGGTAAAATACGAATGAACTACATTCGCATCTTACCAGGTGATACCGTTAAGTTAGAACTATCGCCTTATGATTTAACACATGGGCGTATTACCTATCGTATATAATAGGAGGGATAAAAATGAAAGTAAGAGCAAGTGTAAAGAAAATTTGCCCAAAATGCAAAATAGTAAGAAGAAAAGGTAAAATCAGAGTAATTTGTGAAAATCCAAAACACAAACAAGTACAAGGTTAATAAGGAGGAGAAATTATGGCACGTATTAAAGGTGTAGATATTCCAAATGACAAACATATATGTATATCACTTACATATATCTACGGAATTGGTAGAAGTTTAGCTAAGAAAATCTGTAAAAATGCTAAAGTAGACCCAACTAAAAAAGCAGGAGACTTAACACAAGATGAGTTAATTGCCTTAAGAGATGAAATTAATAAACATACAACTGAAGGAGACTTACGTCGTGAAGTTAGTATGAATATTAAGACTAAAATGGAAATTAATTCATATGAAGGAACACGTCATAAAAAAGGTTTACCTGTAAGAGGTCAAAGAACTAATAGAAATGCTCGTACTCGTAAGGGTAGAGGTAAAGTAGTAGCTAACAAGAAGAAGTAGTTAGGAGGTTAAGTTATGGCTTATAAGACAAGAAAAAGAAAAGTTAAAAAGAATATACCTGAAGGTGTAGTACATATCGGTGCAACTTTTAATAATACAATTGTTACAATCACTGATAAAGAAGGTAATACTGTAAGTTGGGCATCAAGTGGTGCTTTAGGATTTAAAGGAAGTAAAAAATCAACTCCATTCGCAGCAGGTATGGCAGCAGAACAAGCAGGAAAAGCAGCTTATGATATGGGAATGCGTAAAGTTGAAGTATTCGTTAAAGGATTAGGACCAGGAAGAGAAACAGCTATTAGATCACTTCAAACAGCAGGTCTTGAAGTAACAGGAATTACTGATGTTACACCAATTCCACATAATGGATGCCGTCCACCAAAGCGTCCTCGTGGATAATAAAAGGGAGGTTAATAAATTGATAGAATTTGAAAAACCAGTTTATAAAATTACTGATTATGTAGAAAATAATTTCTATGGAAAATTTGAACTAGAACCACTAGAAAGAGGTTTTGGTACAACTTTAGGAAATGCTTTAAGAAGAGTAATGTTATCATCATTACCAGGTAGTGCAATTAGTGCTGTTAAAATTGATGGTGTGTTACATGAATTCCAAACTATGGATGGAGTTATAGAAGATGTAACTACAATTATCCTTAACTTAAAAGGAGTAATTGTTAAGAATCATACAGAAGATACTAAAATAATTACTCTTAAAAAAGAAGGAGAAGGAGTAGTAACAGCTGGAGATATCGAAGCAGATTCTGATATTGAAATAATCAATAAAGGCCATGTTATTGCTACTCTTGCTAAAGGTGGATCAATAAACATGACAATGATTGTTACTAACGGTCGTGGTTATGTTAAGAGTGAAGACTCTGCCCTTAAAGAAGATAATAAGAAAAATGGTTTCATCGCTATGGATGCTATCTATTCTCCAATTGAAAGAGTTTCATATGAAGTAGAAAGTGCCAGAGTTGGACAAGATGAAAGTTATGATAAATTAGTAATGGAAGTATGGACTAATGGTTCTATTAAACCAGAAGAATCTATCGCCCTTGCTGCAAAAATATTAATTGAACACTTTAAATTAGTTACTGAATTAAGTGATATTTCTAATGTAAGTGGTATGATGATTGAAAAAACAGAAGATCCAAAAACTAAAGCATTAGAAACTTCTATTGAAGATTTAGACTTCTCAGTAAGAGCATATAACTGCTTAAAAAGAGCAGGTGTTCATACATTACAAGACCTAGTTAATAAGAGCGAAAACGATATGATGAAAATCCGTAATTTAGGAAAGAAATCATTAAAAGAAGTATTAGATAAAATTAAAGAATTAGGGCTTGACCTAAGAGATGATGATTAAGGAGGTAAACTTATGGCATATAGAAAATTAGGCGTTGATAATAAACACAGAAGAAGTATGTTAGCAACTCTTACTAAACAAGTAATTATGAATGGCCATATAACAACTACTGAAACAAGAGCTAAAGAAGTTAGAAAAGCTGTTGATAAAATGATTACTTATGGTAAGAAGGGAGATCTTGGTAGTCGTCGTAGAGCCCTAGCTTTTCTTCACAATGACAAAGCTGTTGTAAATAAAATATTTAATGAACTAGCTCCACGTTATGCTACTAGAAATGGTGGTTATACACAAATATTTAAATTAGGTGAACGTCGTGGAGATGGAGCATTACTTGCTATCATTAAATTAGTAGACGAAGAAACTAAAGAAGAATCTAAATAAATATAAAGACTGTTAACAATTGTTAATAGTCTTTTTTACTAAATTTGACGCAATAAGGAAAATATGATATAATGTAACAACTTCTTCAAAAGGGGGAAACATAATGAAAGTAAATAGCAAAAGTATTAGAAATATTACAATCAGTGCCATCACAGGTGGCTTAATAGTAGGAGGAGCAAGCTTTACTTTAAGTCAAAAATTAAAAAACAAAGTTCCATTTAAAGTAGACTTTATAGAATCTTACCAAGTAACTACTGATAAAATTCTTTTAACAAGTGATGGATATAAAAAACTAAATCCAACTTATAAATATCTTTCTGCTGAAAAACTAGAAGATATTAATGAGTTAGAGTTAAAAAACTATATATCATCTGGTGATAATTATGATATAGAAGTATATGGATTTACTAATGGTAGCCTAACAGAAGAAGAGAAACTAAAAAAACAAAGTCAATTTGAGAATGGAAGATCATTATCAGTAATAAGTGATTATAATTATTCAGATAAAATTGAAAATAAAAATCTCCCTTTAAACTATGAAAATATCTTAGAAGAATTAGAGATTAACACCATTGATTATGAAAATATAATAATGACAAAAGAAAGTAATGAGTCTAATTTTAATGATACTATAACCTGGCTAGCTGCTACTGGAATGGGAACATTAACTGGAATTATATATGGAAAGTTATGTTTAACAAATGAATTTGATAACAAGAAAAATATAAAGAGAAAATGAGTCGCTTTTTGGCTATAATTTCCTCTTGCCCATTTTCTCACTTTGTAATACAATTATTAAAATGGAGAAGAGCTATGAAAAACGATATAAAGAAGACAATTTTAAATGAAGCAAAGAATAATCTTAATAATGGAGATATTAAAAAAGCAGAGGCCTTACTTAAAGGTTACCTTGATTTTAATAATGATCCTGAAATATCTAGTATTCTTGCTAACATTTATACAGGAAGAGGAAATCTAAAAGAAGCTTTAGAAATATTAAAATGCCAAGATTCTAATTATTTTTGTGTATTTAAATCTCTTTCTGAAGTTTATATTAAGTTAGAAAAATATGAAAAATTATACAATTTATGGAAGAAAAATAAGGATAGAAATTTTCAAGATTTAAAAAGAGAAAAAGAATTAGAAAGTGCCAAAAAGTATTTAAGAAGATTACAAGTATTCTTAAAATTGTTTGTTGATAAGAAAATAGAAACACCTAAAGAACTAGATTATAAAGAACAACAATATGTAAAATATGATTATAATAAAGCCATAGAACATATTACTTTAAGACATACTAGTAAAAATAATATACCAACTAAAGATACTGGAACACTCTTTTATAATAAATATGATTTAGAAGAATTATTTCTTGCCATATCAAGAAATATTGAGTTTGAAAAAAGAGAAATAAAATTGAATTGGGATTTTTCTGATACTTATATATTTAAATTTGCTAACATAGGAATTAGTGATTATGATGGTAGAAATTTAAACTTCATACGCGTTGCAACTATACCTAATACTAATAAAATTATTACTATGTTCCCTACCTATAATAAAAAAAGTTCAACTGTGTGTGCACTTCAAAAAGAAGATATGCTTCCAATATGTAATTATATCGTACATACAGATAGAACTTATAGAGTTAAAACATATAGTATAAATAAAAAATAGTTGCAATACCTAATAATATTTCGTATAATAATACTAGATTTTAAATGTGGTTGTAGTAGTAAAAAAGAATTATTATTATAGAGAGTTTGTGATTGGTGGAAACAAACATAATAACTTTTTGAACTTGATAACCTTAAACATTTACGGATAAGTCCGATATAACTTTTAAAGTGCATAGATTTCTATGAAACAAGATGGTACCACGGGTTTAACTCGTTCTTGTTAGTAGGAATCTATTTTTGTTAGGAGGAGTTTTAATGGTAGAAGAATTAATATTATTTATTATGACATTCTTACTAGTATTTATAATTTATGAATTATTTTTAGTTAGAAAATGTAAAAAAGATAAAAGAAGAAAGAAACCAATCGAGGTTAATTACCTGATAGGTAAATATAATCTAGATTTAGATAAACTAAACTATAAGAGACTACTTAATATAATTAGTGCTGTTAGTGCTTTTGATATCTCTCTAGTAGTAACACTAATCTCAATATTAGATAGTTTCTACTTACAACTGTTAATAGGCTTTGTCTTAATAATGCTATTAATACTTGTTAGTTATGATATAGTAGGAAAAATATATAAAAAGAAAGGATGTTGCAAAAATGGAAAAAATTAGTGAAATAGAAAAAAAATGGCAAAATTATTGGATGAATAATAAATGTTTTAAAGCTGTAACAGGAGAAAAAGATAAAAAACCTTACTATATTTTAGTAGAGTTTCCTTATCCATCAGGAGCAGGATTACATGTAGGTCATGTTAGAAGTTATACTGCTCAAGATGTACTTGCAAGAGTAAAACGTATGCAAGGATATAACGTTTTATTTCCAATGGGATGGGATGCTTTTGGGGCCCCTGCAGAACAATATGCTATTAAAAATCATATTCATCCAAAAGATGCTGTTAAAGAAAATATAAAAACCTTTAAAGGACAAATGATGTCACTTGGATTCTCCTTTGACTGGGATAGAGAGTTCTCAACAACAGATCCAGAATACTATAAATGGACTCAGTGGCAGTTCTTACAATTTTACAAACATGGAATGGCTTATAAAGCTAAAAAAGATGTAAACTGGTGTCCAACTTGTAAAAGTGTATTGTCAAATGAAGATGCCGCTGGTGGTGTCTGTGAAAGATGCGGTAGTAAAGTTTTACAAAAAGAAAAAGAACAATGGATGCTAAGAATGAGTGATTATGCTGAAGATTTACTTAAAGGTTTAGATGATACAAACTTTGCAGAACGTGTAAAACTAGGACAGATAAACTGGATAGGTAAGTCAACAGGTGCAGAGATAGATTTTACTATTGAAGAGACTAATGATAAATTAACTGTCTATACTACAAGATGTGATACATTGTTTGGTGTAACTTTCATGGTATTAGCACCAGAACATCCAATATTAGAAAAACTAAAAGATATAATTACTAATATGGATGAAGTAAGACAGTATCAAGAGTATGCTAAAAGTAAAAGTGCTTTTGAAAGAACAGAAGTAAATAAAGATAAAACAGGTGTAAAACTAGAAGGAATAACTGTAAAGAACCCTGTAAGTGGTAAGACTGTTGACGTCTTTATCTCTGACTATGTTATGATGGGCTATGGAACAGGTGCAATTATGGCAGTTCCTGCTCATGATCAAAGAGACTATGATTTAGCTAAAAAATATAATATCCCTATCATTGAAGTAATTGAAGGAGGAGACATCTCTAAAGAAGCTTATACCGGCGATGGTAAAATGGTTAATTCTGACTTCTTAAATGGCTATACTAATAAGAAAGACTCTATAAATAGAATGTTAGAGTACTTAAAAGAACATAACTTAGGAAGAGAAAAAACAAACTATCGTTTACAAGACTGGATTTTCTCAAGACAAAGATTCTGGGGAGAACCAATACCAATGATATACTGTGAAAAATGTGGATGGCAACCTATGGATGAGAAAGACCTACCTTTATTACTTCCAGATGTTGCAGAGTATGAACCAACAGATACAGGAGAGTCACCTCTTGCCAAAATAACAGACTGGGTTAATACAACTTGTCCATGCTGTGGTAGCCCTGCTAAACGTGAGACTGATACTATGCCTAACTGGGCAGGTTCATCTTGGTATTTCTTAAGATTTATGGATGCATCTAATGACAAAGAGTTCGCTTCTATGGATGCCATGAAATACTGGCAAAAAGTAAATTGGTACAATGGAGGTATGGAACATACCGCAAGACATTTACTATATGCAAGATTCTGGGTACAGTTCTTATATAATATTGGTTTAGTACCATCTAAAGAAATGATTGATATTCGTGTTAGTCATGGTATGGTTCTAGGACCAGATAATCAAAAGATGAGTAAAAGTAAAGGTAATGTAATAAATCCTGATGATATAGTAAAAGAATATGGTGCTGATACTCTTAGAACTTATGAAATGTTTATGGGTGACTATACTCAAGATGTACCATGGAGTACAGATTCACTAAGAGGATGTAAGAGATTCTTAGATAAAGTAGAGCGTTTAAAATCTAAAATTAATGATAAAACTGGCTTTACAAATTCCTTAGTAGTTTTACAAAATAAGACAGTAAAAGACATAGATTCATCACTTTCTAGAATGAGTTATAACACTTATATATCTTCATTAATGATATTAACTAATGCCTATGATGACTTAGATAGTATAACTAAAGAAGACTATCATTTACTTTTAACTTTGTTAAATCCAGTCGCACCTCATATTACTGAAGAGTTAAATGAATCTTTAGGATATGAACCACTATGTTATGAAAACTGGCCTAAATATGATGAATCTAAACTTGTAGAAGAAGAAAAAGAAATAGCAGTCCAAGTAAATGGAAAAGTACGTGCTACTATAACAATAAATATTAATGATAGTGAAGAAGTAGTTAAAGAAAAAGCTTTAGATCAAGAAAATGTAAAGAAATTTACTGAAGGTAAAGAAATAGTTAAGATTATTGTTATCAAAGGTAAAATAGTAAATATAGTTGTAAAATAGTTTTAAACAAGCAAAGTGGAAAAAGATAATTCCCTTTGCTTTTTTCCACAAATTTTGTGGATAAAGTGTTCTAAAATATAATAGAAAGGCTGTGACTATATGAAAGTAAAAATATTTGACTATGAAGATGAAACTGATTTACAAAAAGCAATGAATGAGTTTTTAGGAGATTTAGATGGAGAAGTTGTAGATATTAAGTATGCTATTAGCTCTTTTCCTAGTGGTGAAGAACAGATTTATTGTTTTTCTGCTATGATAATTTACTATTAAAAAGACAAAAGAAAAATAACATACTAAGTTATTTTTCTTCCTCCTATTATTATCTCCCTTATTTAACAATAAATAAGACATCTAACTCTTGAATTAGATGCAAACCAAATCACTTTTGAAAGCATCTATTCTTATTGCAAATTTCTTTGCTAAATACATAATATCATAATTTTATATTGATGTCAAAGTATCAGGTATGAATTACTTAAATATAGTTTTAACTCCTAAATACTCTGGAAAATATTTTCTTGCCATATTGGTATATTTAGGATTAATTACTAAATCATACTCTCCAACTAATTCAACAACTTCTCCTCCAAAGCTCTTTTTATAGTTGTATGAGTTTTTTAATTTATTATTAGAATCAGTAATATCACCAATTTCATATAAATTATAATACTTATAACCATTCTCTATTGCATACTTAATCATCTCATAATGAAGTGTATAAGAAGCATCTAACTTATTATATTCATCCACAATTCCACCATTTAATGCCACAACTTCATTACCAATAGTTATAAACATATAAATACCCATACCAACATCATCACTACATTTAGAAAAATAGTCTTTTAAACTTTCTAGTCTTTTAATCTCTTCTTCATCTTCAAGTTCTTTGTCAATAAAATATCCTGCAGTCATCTTTGAGTTGTGATAGTTATTTATTCTAACTTCTTTTTCTTTTATTACCTCTGAAATCATCTTATCAATATTGTTGGTAACTTCATCTTTCTTAAAATAAACTTCCATAAACTTAATATTACCATCAAAAGTCTGTTTTAAGTCTAGATAGAAAGTTTTAGTAGGTACGATAGTATTATATTTTTTACTCTCTTCATTAATAATATCTATAAATTTATCAATATCCTTAAAATCAAAGTCTCTTACCTTAAATCCAAGTCTTTCATTTCTTCTAACAGTCTGTCTTGCTTTAGGACTAAAGTTATTAAAGATATCATCTATAGTCTTCTCTTTTAAATTAATTCTACTGAGCCATTTAGGTTGTATTTTATCATTAACCTTAATAAAGTTAGCATTAGTAAGATTAACCTCTACAAAGTCATTATAGACTCCACCTTCTATGATATTTCCTTCATTATCTCTATCTCTTACTAAAATATAAGGATCTATCTTTAAAAAGGCACCATGTTTTTCTATAATAAACTTTTTAACTTCTTCAGTGAACTCTTTTAATAGTTCTTCATTCTTATAATCTATTAAAAATCCACGAGGAGCATAGAATAATCTCTCCTTACCTTTTTTTCTCTCATAAGAAAGAAGTAAACTCGCTCCTACTAAACGTTCTTTAATAAATCCCCCTACATAATAAGCATGGAATTTATCTCCTTCCATAAATCTCCCCCAAGAACTTGTTTGTTGAAAACTACTTAAGGGGTGATTAAGAGCATAGCTATCAAACTCTTTTCTTGTTAATTCTCTAAGTTCCACAAAATCACCTCTATCTTCTTTAATTATACAAGTTACTTTAAAACTTTTCAATAATATGGTATTATATTTAAAGAAATTGGAGGACGTAAAATGGCAAAAACAAAGACAAAGAAAAATAAAGAATTAAAACAAAACTCATTTTTAAATGGAGCCTTTATTGCTACATTAGGTATAGTAGGTAGTAAAATACTAGGAATGCTTTATGTAATACCATTTTATGCAATTATAGGAGGACAGGGAGGAGCCTTATATGGTTACGCCTATACAATCTATAATTTATTTCAATCTTTATCCTGTGCAG
Organism: uncultured Bacilli bacterium; assembly: GCA_944331955.1. GTDB lineage: Bacteria > Bacillota_I > Bacilli_A > RF39 > UBA660 > Onthousia. The sequence continues at coordinate 32,674 of CALVIY010000002.1, read as the reverse complement.
GTATTCCTAATGCTATTAGTAAAATAATTAGTGAGTATCAGACATTAGGTTATTATAATGCTAAGGAGAAAGCTTTTAAACTTGGTAGACGTCTTGCCATTATTATGGGAATTACTATCTTTATAATTCTTTTTGTCTTTGCTCCTGATATTGCTAAAGCGATTCTTGGAGACTTAGAAGGTGGTAATACACTAGAAGATGTAACAATGGTAGTAAGAGTAATTGCCACTGCTATACTTATTGTACCAACCCTTAGTATTTATAGAGGTTATTTAGAAGGACATAAATTTATAACTCCTCCATCTATTAGTCAAGTATTAGAACAATTAGTAAGAGTAATAGTAATCGTTGCAGGTAGTTTCCTTGCTATCAATGTCTTTGATTTATCATTACAAACAGGAGTAGGAGTTGCCGTATTTGGTGCGACAGCAGGAGCGATATTCGCATATTTCTACTTATTAGATAAAGTTAAAAAGAATAAAAAACAACTACATGAAAAATCTCTTGATGTCGATGAGCCGGTAATTAGAACTAAAGAAATATTAATAAAAATATTCTGGTATGCCTTACCATTCATTATGATAGATGTCTTTAAATCATGTTATGATTTTATTGATATGACAACACTTGTCAAAACTATGGTAAATGATATTGGCTATACTACCGCTCAAGCTGAAAATATTATGAGTGTAATATCTACTTGGGGAAATAAAATCAATATGATAATTGTTTCTATCTCAACAGGTATCATTGTAAGTCTAATACCAAACCTTACATCAGCTTCGGTTAAAAAAGATAAAAAAGATATTCATCATAAAATAAATCAAACTCTACAAGTATTACTATTCATATCAGTTCCTATGACTTTAGGACTATCTTTCTTAAGTGAACCTGTCTGGGAAGTATTCTATGGTAATAATAGTGCATATGGTGCCGTTATAATTAAATACTTTGTCTTTGTCGCTTTAACAATATCAACTTATACAGCATTAGTATCAATAGTACAAGTCTTAAAATACTATAAAGAAGTTTTAATTTCTCTAGTAGTAGGAGTATTAATAAAATTTGTATTAAATGTTCCTCTAATAAATCTTTTCCATAACTTAGGTTTTGTACCTGTTTATGGTTCAATAACTGCAACTATACTAGGTTATGCTGTAGGAATTATTCTATGTTTAATCTTCCTGAAAAGAAAATGTGGTGTAAGTTATATGCCAACAGTTAAACTATTAGGTAAAATACTTCTAGCAGATATCGTTATGCTTATTGTATTATCACTTGTAAAACTAGTAATACCAATTTCTTCATCAGTAAGATTATTAAATATTCCAATTATCGCTATCTATGCTCTTATTGGTGTATTAGTATATTTCTTTGTCGCTCATAAATTTAATTTAATAGAAGAAGTTTTTGGGAGTAAACTAATAAATAAGATAACTAGTAAGTTTAGGAGGAAATAAAATGACATTAAAAGAAATAGATGTTAAGACATTTGAAAATTATGCTAAGAAGAGTCCTTATAGGACTTTTATGCAAACAGAAGAAATAGGTAAACTAAGAGAATTAAATGGTTGGACTTCTTATTATTTAGGATTATACGATAATGACAAGTTAGTAGGGGCAACTCTATTAGTAGGTAAAAAAAGACACTTTAACAAGTATGAATTTTATGCACCAAGAGGACCTTTAGTAGATTATAATGATGAAAAAACATTAACTGAGTTTCTAAAACTATTAACTACTTTTGTTAAAAAACATCAAGGTTATGTTCTAAGAATTGACCCTTATATCATAAATAAAGAACGTAATGGTAAAGGAGAAGAAGTAGAAGGAGGAGTTAATAATACTAAAATAGCAGATGAAATAAAGTCACTAGGCTTTAAACTACTTCCTCTTGAAAACCGAGAACAAGTATCTTGGATGTATGTTTTAGATATTAAAGATAAAACAGAAGATGAAATATTAAAGAATATGAAACCTAATACTAGAAATACGATTAGAAAGACTCTAAAAAATGGTATAGAAATAATTGAACTAGAAAAGAAAGACTTAAAAGAATTCTATAAGATTATGGAAGAGACTGGTAAAAGAAAAGGTTTTGCCATTAGAAATTTACAATATTTTGAGAATATGTATGATTTATTTAAACCTAAAGACGAAATAAAATATTTAATAACTAAATTAGACTTAGGTAAACATTTAGAACTATTAAATAAAGAAAAGAAAGAAAAGTCTGAAGAATTATCAAAACTATCTGATGCTAAATATAATGATGGTAAAAGAAAATCTATAAATGAAGCGATTAATGGTATAAATAAAAGAATAAAAGAAGCAGAGACTATTAAAAAAGAACATGGAAATGTTATAACTCTATCAGGTTCTATGTTTATTATGACAGACCCTGAAATAATCTATTTATCAAGTGGTAACTATGAAGAGTTTATGATGTATAACTCTCAGTATTTAATCCAGTGGGAAATGATTAAATATGCTATAGAGCATAACTTTGAAAGATATAATTTCTATGGTATTCCAAATACTTTTGATAAAAATGATAAAGACTATGGAATTTATGAGTTTAAAACAGGCTTTAATGGTTTTGTAGAAGAGTTAATAGGTGAATTTGAAATAAAGACATCTCCAGTTTATTATTTAATAAAATTAATCCATAAAATAAGACATTAGTTAGAATTAATAAAGGTGGGATGTATATGAATTTATATGAGAAATTATTACATAATAATAATTATAGAGAAACAGTAAAAAAAATTGAAAATATAAGATTTATAACTGACGGCAAATGGGATTGGGAACACGGTTTAGGACATTATAAAAGGGTCGCTCAATTTACAAAAGAAATATTATCTCAATTAAAGGTTGATGAAAGAACTATTGAATTAGGTATGGTAGCTGCCCTTTTACATGATGTTGGTTTAGTAAAAGGAGATAAAATAGACCGTGCCATTGAAAGTAGTAAAATATTTATGAACTATCTTGATAAAGATGATATTTCAAAAGAGGAAGAAGAAACTTTAAAGCAAGCTATCAGTGATCATTCTAAAGGAAATAATATTAAATCTATAATAGGACTAGCTCTTGTTTTGGCAGATAAGTTAGATGTAACTTATCACAGAACAGAGAATTCAACTATTCAGGATACTATGAATAAAGAAATACAAAAAATTAAAAAAGTTACTATTAAAATTACAAATGAAGATTTAATGATTAATTACACAACTGATGATGACTTCAATTTAAATATCTTTAAAGAATGGCCTAAAGCAATAACTATTCCCTATAAAACATCTAAATACTTAAATAGAAAATTTATATTTAAAATGAATGAAAATAATATAGATATATCAGGATTTATAAATGATTAGGAGGACTTATGATTTATCCAGAATTTCTAAAAGAACATGATATTATTGGTGTAACTGCACCTTCAGATGGTATTACTGATGAAGTTAAACTTAAAAGATTAGATAATGCCATTAAAAACTTTGATAGTCGTGGCTCTAATATAAAAGAAACACCTAATGTTAGATGTAGTTTTAAAGGAAGAAGCAGTTCTTCTAAAGAAAGAGCAGATGAGTTAGAAAGTCTTTATAAAGATGATAATGTAAAAGCAATTATATGTGCAAGTGGAGGAGACTTCCTACTTGAAATGCTAAGTGAAGTAGACCTTAATACTATTAAAGATAATCCTAAATGGTTACAAGGAAATTCTGATCCAACAGGACTACTATTTACAATTACAACTAACCTAGATATTGCCACTGTTTACTCCGATAACTTTGGATGCTTTGGAATGGAACCTTGGCATAAATCATTAGAGAATAATCTTGAAATACTAAAAGGTAATATTATAGAACAGACAAGTTTTTCTAAATATGAAAAAGGTTTTAAAGATTATATAACAGGAAAAGAACCATATGAATTAACTGAAAAAGTATATTGGAAGAACTTAAATGATGAAGAGGTTATTAATATAAAAGGAAGAATAATAGGAGGATGTCTTGATATAATTGCCGATTTATTTGGTACTAGATTTGATAAAACTAAAGACTTCCTAGAAAAGTATAAAGATGATGGTATTATTTGGTATTTAGATATTTGTGAATTAACAGGAGAAGTTATAACAAGGACACTTTGGAAATTAAAAGATAATGGCTATTTTAAATACACTAAAGGAATTATTTTTGGTAGAAGTTTTATTTATAATAGTTATTATGATATTTCTTATGAAGAGACAATTTATGAATCTTTAAAGGATTTAAATATACCAATAATTATAAATGCAGATATAGGACATGTTTCTCCTAGAATGACTATTATAAATGGAGCAATTGCAACTATTACTTCATCCAAAGGAAAAGGAAAAATAAAATTCACTTTAAAATAAAAATTAAAGGTGTTATTATGGATTTTATGCTTTTATTATTTTTATATTTACCATCAATTATCATGGTTAGTTCTATTTTAATTTTTCTTATTATGTTTATAAAGATTTTAAGTAGTTATAGAAAAAAGAATGATTTAAATACTAAAAAAATAATTACAAAAATTATAATTTTAATATCCTTAGCATTTTTTAGTTTTGTTTTCTATTTTCTAGCATTTCTTACCAACACCATTGTTTTCTACTTAGCTGTTATCTTATTAATAATCTATTTAATAACATCAATAATATTTATTTTTTACAATTTACCAAACTAAAAAGATGACCTATCAGAAAGTCATCTTTTAATATTCTTAAGTTTATGATATAAAGCATAACTAACCTTATAAGCATGATACCAGAAAGGACTAATAATAAGATCAAATTCTCCAATTAATTCCACTACTTGTCCTCCAAAACTTTTCTTAAATAGATAAAGCCCAAGTAAAGGGTTATTTTCACTAAAGTCACCTGTAATACCATAGAAGTTATATGTATCATAATGATTATCTATTGCATACTTAACTCCTGCAAAGTGAAGAGTATATGCAGATTGAAAACTCATAAGTTCTGCTTTAGAACCACCATATAGCGATAACACTTCTTTACCATAGATTAAGAATAGAATTCCTCCAAGTATTGGATTATCCCCATACTTTTCTTTCATATCTTTAGTTTTTTCAATATTTTTTTGTAGTCTCTTAATCTCATTTTTTTCAAACTCTTGTTTACTATGATACTTCTTCTCATTCATAGGTTTACTTTTATCTTCATACTGCTTCTTCCTTGCTTTAATAGATTTCTCTAAAGCCTCTATTTCTTTTTTAGTATTTTCTATCTCTTCATCAAAATCTATTTCCGCAATTAATATTTTTAGAATGCCATCATCGTGTAAACTATCCCACATATTCTCGTAATAAGATAAAGGTCTATCAATAAATTCACGACGCTCCCCAGTATGTTGCATAATATCTTTAAATATAGGTAATTCATCTCTAGTAATCTCTCTAACCTTTACACCAAGTCTTTCATTCTTTCTTAAAATCTGTCTTGTCTTAGAATCCATATCCTTCATAACATCATCAAGAGTTCTATCTTTAACAGTAATAGTATGCATCCATCTAGGTTGTAAGGCATCTTGCATTAAATTAAACCCAAAATGTTTGTAACTAAGCTTCTTTAAGTTATCAACAGTATCACTATTATCTATACCATCTTTAACTAAATCCCCATTTAAATCTCTTTGTTTATACATGACATAAGGATCTATCTTAACAAATATACCTTCTTTGACTTTCGCAAACTTCTTAATTTCTTCTGTAAATTCTTTTAATAAGTTATAGTCATGATAATCTATTAAAAATCCTCTAGGTGAATAAAACATATACTTCTTAACAATAGGTACACGCTTTGCAAGAAGTAAAGCAGCCGCTTTTATCTCATCTTCATCATATAAACCTACAACATAATGACACCATCCGTTATGCTCTTTTAACTTAGCCCAACCTTTAGTCTGATGAAAAGTCGCTTCATCAGTAGTTAAAGCAAATTTCTCTAACTCATCAAAACTAATCTCTTTCAATTTCATCTTTAAGTTCCTTCTTCTTTCTTTTCTTAATCATATTTCGATAAATTGGTACTACCTTAGTAAAAGCAAAGTAGTAAAGAGGTTTAACTACATAATCAAACTCTCCCATAAATTCAACATAATCACCACCAAATTTCTTTTTAAATTCATGTAGACCAAGTCTAGGATTATCTTTAGATAAATCACCAATAGTACCAAACTGATCATATATCTTTAATCCTCTATCTTTACAAAATTTTAAATGTTCATAATAAGTATGATAATTAACATAAGTTTCAGTTAGAATATTATGATTTCCAGCATATAGAACCCAAGCCTTATCACCATATTCTAAAATCATATGAGCAGAAAGAGTAACCTCTTCTCCATACTCTTTTAAATAGTTTTTATATTTCTCTACTTCTTTTTCTAAATTTTCTTTTTGTCTAGAAAGTTCCTTAAGCTTATTCTTAGCACTCTTAGACATATTCTCTTTAGGAAGTTCCTCTATCTTTTTATTAACTTCTTCTAAATCACTATTTAATACTTCTAAACTATCTTTAATATTAACTTTACCTAAAAATAAAGTTGCCTTATTATCTTCATTAAATAATTTATATAGAGTCTTATAATAATCAATTCCATAAGAAACAAAATCTTTTCTTGACTCCGTTAACATCATTAAATGATAAAAAGTAGGTAAGTCCTTTTCTGTTCCTATCTCAACTTTAGTCTTAAGTTTAAGAGACTTGGCAATTCTTTGCTTTGTAGTCTTTGAAAAATGACTCTCAATTTCTTCCATAGACTGATTTAAATCAATTCTAAAAGTATACCTAGGTTGCATAGTTTCAAAATTCTTAGTAAATCCCATATGCTTATAACCTAGTCTAAGTAACTCATTATAAATGTTTTTATCTTTAGACTCAACTTCCGTAACTTCACCCTTATAGTCTTCCTTCTTCCAAATAATATCAGGATCAATCTTTACGTAAATTGCCTTCTTCCTTTTTGCAAACTTAACAATCTCTTCTGTAAATTTATCTAGTATTTCTTTGTCATTAAAATTAATTACATACCCTCTTGGCGCATATAAATAGCATAACCCTAAAGGAAGACTTTTCTTAAGTAAAAGAGTTGCCCCTACAATCTTTCCATTATCATCTAGCCCTAAATAATAAGGAGTAAGACCTCTTTCCTCTTTAGCAAGACATCCCCAATCATAAGACTGTAAAAAATGACTCTTATAAGGATTACTCTTTACAAATTTTTCATATTCATCTTTTTCTAAAACTCTTAATTCCATTATAGTCACTTCCTATATAAAGTATAATTTATTTACTAATAACTGTCAATTTTAGTATACCCTAAATTTTTTTCTTTAACAAAAAAAGAGCTTTCGCTCTTACATCATATATTTATCGTTACTGTTACCATATCCAGTAGACTGACTATCATAATTTCTTGGACTAATCATACTAGATTCAATTCTATTAACTCTATTTTCAAGTCTTCTCATTTGTCTTTCAAGTCTGTTTACTTGATTCTCTAAGCTGTTAAGTCTTTGATTAATACTATTGAAATTTTGCCAACCTCCCATATTAGGATTAGGATTCATATTAGGATTGTTTGGCCACATAGGCATACCTTGATTCATAAATTTAACCTCACTTTCAAGATATTATATTCAAAAGACGATTTATTTATGATAAAATATGCTATGTAAAAGGAGACAGTATTATGAGATTAAGAAATGTTAAAAATAAAGAAGAAATATTAAATAATTGTGATTGTCTAATAAAAAATTCTGAAGACTATAAAGGTAAATGGAGTTCTTTATTTAATAATGATAATCCAATCTACATTGAAATAGGAATGGGAAAAGGAAAATTTATTATAGAAAATGCCAAAAAATATCCTAATATTAATTATATAGGTATAGAAAAATTTGATAGTGTAATGGCTAAAGCGATTAAAAAAATACCTAGTAATATTGAAAACTTAAAATTAATTAGAATGAATGCTTTAGATATAGATAAAGTGTTTTCTAAAGAAATAGATTTAATTTACTTAAACTTTTCAGATCCTTGGCCTAAAACAAGATGGCATGATAGACGTTTAACTAGTAAAATATTTTTAGATAAATATGATTCATTATTTAAAGATATAAAAAGAATAGAAATGAAAACAGATAATGAAGATTTATTCATTTATTCCCTTGAAACACTAAGTAGTAAAGGGTATGCATTAAGTGATATCTCTTTTGATTATCATAAAACAGATACTGATATAATTATGAGTGAGTATGAAATGCGTTTTAAAGCAGAGGGGAAAAATGTCTATCATCTTTTTGCACAAAAGAAGTGACAAACCAATTATTTTTTTGCTATAATGATATAAGAGTAGGTGTTGCATATTGAAAAAGAAAATAATAATTTTAATGATATCTATTTTAACATTGACAGGATGTACTAACTTAACAGCCATGAGTATTGATCAAGTAGTTGATGTAATGCTAGAAGAAAACACTAAACTAGCGAATAATGTTTTTGATGGTTATAAATATTATATTCCTAAAGGCTTAAAGTTAATTACTAAAGATGAATATAATGCCAGCTTAAAAGATGAATATAATAATACCTACTATTTTTATATTGACGTTGTAAGTTTTTATAACAAAGAAGATGTAGAGTATAAGGTAAATAACAAAGCTTATTTTTCTAAAGAACTAGATTATAACGATAAAAAAGGATATTTAGAAATAACAAAAATAGAAGAAACTGATGCTTATTTTATAGAATACATGTACAATTATGGTAAAATTGAAGCATTTGTTAAAGAAAATGAGATAAAAAGTGCTATTATAAATATGAGTAGTATTTTAAAATCATTAGAATTTAACAGAACAGTTTTAGAAAGTCTTATTGGTAATAATGTTTTAGATTACAAAGAAGACACTTATGATGTTATGAAACCAAAAGGAAGTACTGCTACTAAAGATACATATCTAGAATATGAAGAAAAATATGGTATTTATGAAGGCTATGGCGATAGTAATACCTCTGAAGACAGAATAGAAATAGAAGAGAACTAAGAAATGAAAGGTGGAGTTTAAGCTATGAAACTGTTAGATAAACTAAAAAATGCGCTTTTTGAAGAGGAATATGTAGAAGTAGAAGAACCAAAAGAAATAAAAAAGAAAGAAAAACCAATCGCTAAAAAAATAATAGTTGAAGATAAACCAAAGAAACAAGCCCCAAAAGAAGACTTGATTATTGAAGAAGAAAAGAAAGAAGAAAAGGTTGAAACACCTAACAGAGATTTTAAATTTAAAGCTATTTTAGATGATGATTTTATTGACTTAGAAGAAGAGAAAAAACCTCTTCCTAAAATAGAACCTAAAATAGAAGAGAAACCTAAGCACAAACCAGTAAAAAAAGAAGTGCCGGAAGCAAGACCATTATATCAAGGGGATAAAACAAAAGAAGAGAAGAGTATATATGGAAGTAGCCCTAAAGATAAAGAGATAAAAATACATGAATATGGTGGAGCATCTAGGCAAAAAGAAAGAAAAACTTTCCAACCTTCGCCAATTATTTCGCCAATTTATGGAGTTTTAGATCAAAATTACAAAAAAGACGAAATTGTGACAAAGAAAGAAGTTAGAATAACTAGTAGTTATAAATCAAAAAATATTGATGTTGATAGCGTCAGAGAAAAAGCCTATGGCAATAGTGATGATATCTTTGAAGAAGAGCTAACTTCTAATAAACAAAAAGATGCAACTAAAGAAGAAAAAGATGATTTTGATATAAAAGAAGAAGATAGCCTTTTAGATATTAGCGATGATAATACCCCATCAGTTGCCAAAGTTACAATGGGAGATGCTGAAGAATACTATAGTGATTTAGGACTTGAATATAACATTGATTATAAAGATGTATCCCATGAAAAAGCTACAGGAAGAAGAACAGACCTAAAAAGCTTTGAAGAAGAAGAGACTAAAAATGATGATGCTAGCATCGAAGATAATTTGTTTGATTTAATAGATTCAATGTATGATGAAAAGAAAGGAGAATAAAAAGTGGAATTTTTAGGGGTTATTTTGGATAGCCTATTAATAGTATTAGTAATTATCCTAATTATTTTATCACTAAAAGCATTAGATACATTAAATAAAGTAGATGCTATTTTAGATAATACTAAAAGAAAACTAGAAAATTTAGATGGAGTCTTTAATTTTGTTGATAATGTTAGTGATAAATTAACTCTAGTTACTGATACTGTTGTTGGTAGTATTGTTAATTTTATAACAAGCATATTTAATAAGAAAGGAAAGGGAGATACTGATGAGTAAAATGAAAAAAAATAGTGGAATTGGAAAATTTGTAGCAGGAGCTGCTATTGGAGCAGGGTTAGGAATTTTATTCGCACCTAAAAAAGGTAGTGAAACAAGAAAGGATATTAAAGAAAAGTTAGATAACGTTGTTGAAAAAATTAAATCAGTAGATACAGAAGAAGTTAAAGAAATGTTTGAAGAAAAAGTAGAGGAAATTAAAGCAGATCTTGAAGATTTAGATAAAGAAAAAGCATTAAAAATCGCTAAGGAAAAGGGAGAAGAAATAAAGAAAAAATGTCAAGATTTAGTTAATCTTGCTGTTGCTAAAGGTACACCAGTCTTAGAAAATGCTGCTGAAGAGTTAAGACTAAAAGCTATAGATGTAGTAAGTGATGTCTTAGAAAAATTAGAATCTAAAGATATTAAGGAAAAATAAAATAATTAAGTAATATAATAAAGTAGAGTTTAAAGTAAATTGAACTCTACTTTTATATTACACAAACATTATAGAAATTCCTTGCTTTTTTCTTAAAAAAATGTTATAATATAGGCACAAAAACAAATTGGGGGGATAAAAATGAAAAAAATAAAATTTCATAAGTTAAAATTAATGGTACTAATAGCATTAGTTGCAACATTAGGAATATTTGCAGTTACTAATATAAATGCTGCCTCATCTGCACCAACTAGTTTCACAGCAAATAGTGAAAAATTACTAGAAGGGTATATTGATGGTTGGCGTTTTGCAAAATTAAATAGTAGTTTAGGTGGTTATGTTTATTGTCGTAATTTCCATTTAGGTATTCCATATGGAGTTACAATGACATTAGAAGGTGAAGCACCAGCACCTATTGCCTACATCTTATCAAATGGTTTTCCTAGAACCAGTATAACTGGTAATGATGATATGGACTACTATATTACGCAAGCAGCTTTATGGTGGTATATGGATTTACATATGGGTACAAATAACTTACCTGACCCAGTTAAAACAACTGGAGAAGATCCACATAATATAAGACAGTATATCAAAAAACTAGTAGAAGGAGCTGAAAGTGTAACATCTTATGCAACACCATCTATGAGTTTAGTAAATAACGACACTTCACTAAACTTATCAAACGATAAAAAATACTATGAATCAGCAGCTATTAGTGTAAAAGCATTATATACAACAGGTAATTATACAATATCATTAGAAAATGCTCCATCAGGAACAACAGTAGTAAATGCTTCAAACGGAGCAGCTCAAAGTTCATTTGCAACAAATGAAAGCTTTAAAGTTAGAATACCAGTTGATTCTGTTGATGTTGGAAATTTAAACATTAAAGTAAAAGCAACTGCAACTGGATCAGTTAATAAAGCATATATGTATAAATCAAGTGATCCAACAAAGCAAAGTGTTTTTGGTTCAGTTTTATATCCAGAAACTTCAACTTTAACAGATGAAACAAATCTAACACTTTCAACAAGTAAAGTTACAATTACTAAAATAGATGATGATACTAATAAACCACTTGCAGGAGCAAAATTCGTAGTAAAAGATAGTGCAGGTAAAACAGTTGCAACTTGGACTTCAACTACATCTTCACATGTAATTAAGAACTTACCAAATGGAACTTATACTTTACAAGAAACAGAAGCTCCAAAAGGTTATATCTTAAATGATCAAGTAGTTGAATTTACAATAAGTGATACAAATAGAAATATTTCAATTAGATTTAAAAATGATGCAATTAATAAAGAAGCAACTATTATAAAAGTAGATGCTACAACAGGAAAACCTGTAGCAGGAGCAGTATTAGTAGTAAAAGATGCTAATGGTAAAGTAGTAGAAGAGTTTACTACTACAACAAGTGCTCATGTTCTAAAAGATTTAGCAGATGGAACATATACAGTAGAAGAGAAAGTTGCTCCAAAAGGTTACAAGAAAACAGACAAAGTATATAGCTTTACAATAAGTGATACAAATAATAAAGCTACTATTACAATTAAAAACGAATTAATAGAAAAAACAGCAGAAATTATTAAAATAGATTCTGTTACAAAAGATCCTGTAGCAGGAGCAGTACTAGTAGTAAAAGATAGTACTGGAAAAGTAGTAGAAGAATTTACTACAACAACAAAACCTCATATCTTAGAAGACTTAAAAGATGGAACATATACAGTAGAAGAGAAAACTGCTCCAAAAGGTTATGAGAAAACAGATGAAATATATAGTTTCACAATAAGTGATACAAATAATAAAGCTACTATCACTATTGAAAATACTGCTATTAAAAAACTAGTAAACATCTTAAAAATAGATGCTAAAACTGGTAATCCACTAGCAGGCGCTACCTTAGTAGTAAAAGATAGTGAAGGTAATATCATCGAAGAGTTTGTAACAACTGAGGAAGCTCATACTATTACAGACTTAAAAGATGGAGAATATACAGTAGAAGAGAAAGCAGCACCTGAAGGTTATACTAAATCTGATGAAGTATATAAATTTACAATCAGTGATGAAACACCTACAGCCTTAGTTATCTTCGAAAACAATGAAATAGTTGAAGTGCCATTTACTGGTAGTAATAAATCCCTAATAAGTACAATCTTTGGATCAATGCTTTTAATATCCGGAGTAGGATTCGTATACTACAATGGTAAAAAACAAAAAGTTAAATAAAACGAAAAGAATCTCTCCTAATACAGTCGCTCTAATTGGAGCCTTTGTAATAACAATTGGAGGATTCTTCTCTTTTTATAACTTCATCAGTGATAAAAAACTATTCGCATATGACTATATGAATGACAAAATATATGAAGATAAAGAAACAGAAATATATAGTGTTAATACAACAGAAGTAAGTACTGATGAAGAAGATAAAACACAAAACTATCAAGATATTGAAAGTTATATTGGTTACTTAGAAATACCAAAAATAAATTTTAAAAGGGGTTTTTACGATATTAATTCTAGCCTTAACAACGTAGAGTCAAACATAGAAATAATAAAAGGCAGTTCCTTACCAGATATTATAAATGGTAACCTAATAATAGCAGGGCACTCTGGTACTGGTTGGAAAGCTTTCTTTAGAAATCTTTACAAACTAGAAATAGGAGATGAAGCTATTGTTACCTATGCAGGATTAAATTATAAATATCAAATCAAAGATATTTATAAACAAAAAAATACAGGTAAAGTTGCTATCAAAAGAAACTATGATATTACAACACTTACATTAATTACCTGTACTAAGGATGATAGTTCTACCCAAACAATATATATAGCAGAGTTATCATCCATCGAATAAGGGGGGTGTTATTAATGAAAGAATTATCGTTAATAACAAAATTGCAAACAGTTTTTGATTTAGTTACATCTAGAAACTTATATTTAATGATACTAGCATTAATAGTTATTATAACAATAGTACTTATAACTACTAATGGATCTAACCGTAAACAAAGTAAAAGAACTTATATACTTTTATACTTAGCAGGTTTTATCTTTATAGGAGTAGAGTATGGTAAAGATATATTAACTTTAATAGACTATGCTATTAATGAAGTCTTTATAACATATTATTTTCCTAATATTGTTATCTACTTAATTATGCTAGTAATAACTAATGTTGTTCTTTTTAAAACAATCTTTAGTGATAAAGTAGATTTCAAATTAAAAGTTATAAATTCTATAGCATTTTCTATCATTATGTATCTATTTATACTAGCTATCTCACTTATCAATAATCTTGAATTAGATGTCTTTAATATTACAGAATTATATAGTAGTAACGATGTTAGAAGTGTTCTAGAATTAAGTATGTTTATCTTCGTTTTCTGGATAGTAGTCTTAACAGTATACTATCTAATAAGAAAATATCAATATAAACATAATTTAATTCAAGTAGAGTCTTTTACAAACTATAATATTATTCATGATTTTGATATAAAAGAAGCATATAAAATGCCTAAGAGACCATTAATAGTTGAAGAAAAGAAAGAAGAACCAAGTCTAAATCTATTAGGACAAGAATTTACCTTAGATGAATATAAACTTATGGTAAAAATATTAAAAGAAGAAAAAGAAAAAGAATCAAAAACTGAAGAAATTAAAGAAGAAAGTAACCCTCTAACTGAATTAAATAAACTTTATGAAAGTATAAGAGATTAGTAAAAACACTACTAATCTTCTTTTTTTTGCATATAATTTACTGGTGATAAAATGTTAACAGAAGAAGAGTTTTTAAAAGAATCATTAAATAATAATCTATATTATTTACGAACATTAAGAGATTTTTGTATTAATATTGAACTTTCTTTTTATGACAATAATGAATATAAAAAAAGAGCAGGAGAATTAGCATCAAGAAGTCATGAACTTAGTAGAAAAATTGTAACCGCTACTAGTGGAAAAGTTCCAAACAGTGGTATAGAATACGAAATATTTTATACAAAATATACACTACCAATAGAAAAGTTGACTGAAAAACTATTTTCTATAAACCTAGCTACTGATATAACAGAAAGTCAATTATCATTAACACCTACAGATACTTTTGAAGTAAATAAAGATACAATTAACAAAATTACTTCTATTAATGAAAGAGCTACAGCAATTGCAGAAGATTTTATAACATTAGCTCGACAAATAAGAGAAGAGATGACTTCTAATAACTTATTCTCATACTCATATCCTACAATGTATAACTTTATGATTATAACAATAGAACTATATATAGGAGAATTAAACAGATTAAAAGAAAGACTAAGAAAAGATCCAATTATTGCCTTAGATACTGAATATGGATATAATATTACAGCTTATGAAATAGTATCCTTTCTAAGAGGCTTGATAGATCCAAATGCTACTGATTATATAGAAACATTAAATAGTATTCTAAATAAAACTTATCCAGCCTTACTTGCAGACTATAATAATTTACCACTTTCTCCAGAAAATCAACAAAATCTAAGAGAACGTAGTCTTGCTATCATTAGAAGAATAAGACTACTTATTTCTAATATGTTAGAAGATTTACTAAATGCAAACCTATACTTTATTATAGAACCACTAGCGATAGATATGTTTTATCGTAATATTAATTACTTCTTATATGTTCTAAGTAGTGAAAAACAAACAGATATCAATATAGAATTGTAACCTATATTAAAAAAATAATATAGGTTTTCTTTTGCGATGAAAGTTTAAATTTATTGACGATAGTTTAAAAATATTATAAAATAACAATATATAATAGCGTAATAATTAAGATAAAAAATAAGTAAAACATCCTTTAATACGTTATTAATGGGAGGACTTATGAAAAGAAAATCTAAATTATCATTAATTATTTTAGTACTAGGAATATTATTAATTATAGTAGGAATAATTTTTATTTTTATAAACACAACTAAAATAGATTCATCTAATAATAACGATGAAGATAATATAAATATTAATGATTATAATACTAAAGAAATTAGTCTTGAAGATGAACAATGTGTTGAAAATATATGTTTATATAAAATGGGATTTAGTTATAACAATAATGTTCAAATCGTTAGTTTTAATATTATAAATAAAGGAAGTACTGATATAACTATAAATACAATAACAATAACAGGATATAACAATCAAAAAGAAGTAGTAGAAACATTTGAAATACCTTCTAATGCTACTTATAATCCAAATCAAGAAGACCTAGTTTATATTCAATATATTGATAAAAATGTAAAAGAAATAAATAGTTATACATTTACTTACAATTAAAAAAGGGGATGACTTGATGAATAGAAAAGGATTTACTTTAGTAGAGTTACTAGCAGCAGTCATAATTCTAGGACTATTAACAACCTTAGCATACGTAAGTGTTAGATCTATACTAAATAGAGGAGATGAAAGCTATTACAAAAATCAAGAAGAAATGCTTCTCTTAGCAGGAAGAGAATACTTTGCCGATAATAGAGATAAACTTCCTGATGAAATAGGAGATACCTCTACAGTAACATTAGAAACATTAGTAAAAGAAAAATATATAGATCCAATAAAAGATAAAAATGAAAATGATTGCGATCAAAAGAAAAGTAATGTCGTCGCTCAGAAAATAACAGATAAAGACTATCAATATTATGCGACATTATCATGTGGTAATTATACAAATGATAAAGATACTATAAAACCAATAATAAGCTTTACTCATACTGCTACTTCATCAGAAACATCTATAACAGTAACAATGAAAGTAACAGATAATGTTAAAGTACAAAGTTATAGATATGTAATAGAAAAAGATGGAGAACAATATAAAGATAGTGGATATAATGCTTATACAGGAGATGTTAAGATTAACTTAACTGAACAAGGAATGTATACAATAACAGGTTATGCTATAGATAGTAGTGGTAATACCAATGATAGAAAATCAGATACTTATTCAATATATAAAGGTATAAATTGTGCAAATGTTAAATTTGATAGTTCTTCATCAACAGGAAAATGGGTAAATGAAACTATAGATGTTAATATAACAGTACCAAGTAATGCTTATCGTTATGAAATATTACAAAGTAAAAACGGTGGCGAATATACTAATATAGGAAGTTATATAGGATCTGATAATAGAAAAATATCATTAACTGATGATGGAACTCATGTCATAAGACTAAGAGTTTATGATGAACAAGGCAATAGTTGTGAGGCAACTAGTGGAAGCTTTAACATCGATAAGACATTCCCAAGTTGTGGAACAATTAGTGGTGCATCATCAAGTTGGACAAATAAGGATAGAGAAGTAACAGTAGAGTGTAATGACACTGGAGGAAGCGGTTGTGCTAAAAATAGTTATAAACAAACATTTAGTAGTTATAAAGAAGGAGCAAGTATAACAATTGCAGATAATGCAGGAAATACCAGATCATGTACATTCAATGTATATATAGATAAAACCGCTCCAACTTGTGGAACAATAACAGGTGCAAGTACTTCTTGGACAAATCAAAGTAGAACAATTAAAGTTGATTGTAATGATAAAGGAGGAAGTGGTTGTGTTGAAAATCAGTACAGTAAAACTTATAGTACTTATACTAAAACATCAAGTTTAACACTTTCAGATAAAGCAGGTAATACTAAATCATGTTCCTTTAATGTCTATGTTGATCCAAATTATAATACTAAGAAATATCCAGATACAAATGGTGCCTGTACTTTAGTAGGTAATACTAAGAGATCTTATCCTAATGGTTGGATAGTTTATGATGGTAGATGTAACGGTATTAGAAAATATATGTATTATCAAATTTATTCATCAGATGGTTATACCTTAACACCATGTAAAGTTAATGGTTGGGGTCATAAAGCCTGTCCAGATCATGGACCAGGTTCAGGTTATACTTGGGTAGATGATTCTTCAGTTGCCAGTATTCCATAGTAATTATAGACTTAAGAAAAAAATCTTAAGTCTTTTATATTAAAATTAAAATTTAATCATGTTCACAACTAAAAATATACATGATATAATTAATTAGGAAGTAGGTAATAATATGAATATAGATTTAGATAACTTAAATGAACAACAAAAAAAAGCAGTTTTATATAATGAAGGACCCCTTCTAATATTAGCAGGTGCAGGAAGTGGTAAAACCAAAGTTTTAACTACCAAAATAGCATATCTAATAGAAGAGTTAAATATTTCACCATTTGAAATACTTGCTATCACTTTCACTAATAAAGCCGCTTTAGAGATGAGAGAACGTGTTGATAAAATGATAGGCAATGTTTCAAAAAATATTCAAATATCAACATTTCATTCTTTTGGTCTTAAAATATTAAGAGAAAACTATGAAAAATTAGATTATAGTAATAATTTTGTAATCATGGATAGTGATGATGCTCTAACAATAGTGAAAAAAATCTTAAAAAGTCTAAATTATGATCCTAAGATCTATAATCCTAAAGCAATTAGAAATAAAATAAGTAATTGTAAAAATGAACTTATCTCTCCTAGCGACTATGAAAAATATATCGCTGGTGATTATGAAAAAGTAGTTAGTGAAGTATATTATAAGTATGAAGATAAACTTAAAAAAAATAATGCCGTAGACTTTGATGATTTACTTATTTTACCTATTAGACTTTTTAGAAAATATCCCGATGTATTACAAAAATATCAAGAACGCTATAAATATATCTTAATAGATGAGTATCAAGATACAAATGAAGCTCAGTATATCTTATCAAAAATGATAAGTGCTAAATATAAAAATATTTGTGTAGTAGGAGATGCAGATCAAGCCATATATGGTTTTCGTGGTGCTAACTATAAAAATATCTTAAACTTTGAAAAAGATTATCCTAGTGCCTTAAGTATTAAACTAGAACAAAATTATCGTTCTACTAAGACCATACTAGATGCTGCTAACTGTGTAATTAAAAATAATGAAAAGAGAAAAGATAAAAATCTTTGGTCTACTAAAGGAGTAGGCGATAAGATTACTTATTATAGAGCCTATGATGAAAAAGATGAAAGTCATTTTGCGGCAATGGAAATAAAAAAACTTCTAGATGATGGAAAAGATGCAAGTGATATAGCCATACTATATCGTACCAATGCTCAGTCACGTGTTATAGAAGAAGAACTATTAAAAGATAATATTCCTTATCGTATCGTTGGTGGTTTTAGTTTCTATCAAAGAAAAGAAATTAAAGACTTATTAGCATATCTTAAATTAATCTATAATCCTAAAGATGATATAAGCCTATTAAGAGTTATAAATACTCCTAAAAGAGGTATAGGACTAAAAACAATTGAACACTTAACCGAAAAAGCAGATGCAAAAGGTATAAGCCTTTTTGAAGCGATAGATTCATCTAAAGAATTAAAATTTAAAAACTTAATTATTTCTTTACAAAAAATATCAGAATCTGTTACTCTAACAGAGTTAATAGATAAAGTATTAGATGCTACAGAGATGAAAAAAGAACTAGAGAGTGAAAAGAGTATTGAAAGTGAAATAAGATTAGAAAACCTAGAAGAATTTAAATCAATTACTAAAGCATTTGAAGAGAGAATGGGGCTTGTTTCTCTAGAAGACTTCTTATATGAAGTAAGTTTAGTTAATGATAAAGATGAATATAAAGATTCCCGTAATAAAGTAAGTCTAATGACTATTCACTCTGTTAAAGGACTAGAATATGATATTGTCTTTGTTTTAGGATTAGAAGAAGGAATATTCCCTCATCTTAATTCCTTAATGAGTGCTAGTGAAACAGAAGAAGAAAGACGTCTTTGTTATGTTGCCATAACAAGAGCGAAAGAAAAATTATATTTAATAAATGCTAGAAGAAGAACACTTTTTGGTAAAGATGGAGTTAATCCCCCTAGTAGATTTATAAGTGAAATAGATGAGAACTTAATAGATAGTAATGTAAGAAAAGAAGAAGTTAAACATGTTAATAAAGAAGAAGTTCTAAGAGAAGAAGATATAGACTATAAAGTTGGAGATTATGTAGTACATGAACACTTTGGAGCAGGTAAAGTTGTAGAAGTTACAAATTCTCTAGTATCAGTTGCCTTTAAACATCCATATGGAATTAAAAAACTAATGAAAAATCATAAGAGTTTAACAAAAGTATAAAAAACGGAAAAATGTGAAAAATAAGAAGTAAAACGCAGGAATTTTGTGAAAAAGATATAGAAAAAGTCAGGAATTTTGTGATAAAATCTATATAGAGGGTGATATTATGTCAAGATTAACAAGAAAAATAGATAAATATTTAATAGACTGGAAAAATGATAAGAATAGACTTCCTTTAATTGTTAAAGGAGCAAGACAAATAGGAAAAACAGAATCTATAGAAAACTTTGGTAAAAATAATTATGAAAATGTAGTTGAGATTAATTTTGTCTTACAAAAACAATATAAAAGTGTTTTTGATGATGGGTTTGATGTTGATACAATAATAAGAAATATATCTTTAATTAATCCTAACTTTAACTTTATCCCTGGTAAAACCTTAATATTTTTTGATGAGATACAAGACTGTATTAATGCAACTACCTCATTAAAATCATTTAATATTGATGGTAGATATGATGTTATCTGTTCAGGTTCCCTAATGGGTATTAATTACCAAGAAATAGAATCTAATAGTGTTGGTAATAAACAGGATTATGAAATGTATTCTATGGACTTTGAAGAGTTTTTATGGGCTAAGGGATATAAAGAAAATCAAATAGAAGAAATGTATTCCTATATGCGAAACTGTAAGCCCTTACCTAAAGTAATGTATAATGTTATGTTAGAAAACTTTAAAGAGTATATGATAGTAGGAGGAATGCCTGCTATTGTAAATAGGTTTGTTGAACAAAAGAATTATTCTGGTATTCTTAATATGCAACGACAAATACTTTTAGATTATGAAGAAGATATTACTAAATATGCGGGAGGATTAGATAAAGGAAAAATTTTAAATGTTTATAGAAAAATACCAGTCTTTTTAGGAAATGAGAATAAGAAATTCCAAATATCTAAAATAGAACATAATGCTAGAAATAGAGAATATGTTGGCGTAATAGACTGGCTGTCTAATGCTGGTATTATAAATATAAGTTATTGTATGGAACAACCTTTCCTACCACTAAAAGGTAATTATAATCCTGATAATTATAGATTATATTTTAAAGACACAGGTCTTTTAGTTGCATCCCTAGATGATGAAGCAGGAGAAGATTTAAGAGTTAATAAAAACTTTAATACTTATAAAGGAGCTATTTATGAAAATATAGTAGGAGAAATGTTAGTTAAAGAAGGTTATTCACTATATTTTTATAAAAATGAAAAAGGAACAATAGAAATGGACTTCTTTATTAGAGATAAAGACTCTCTAATACCTATAGAAGTGAAAGCAAATGACAATGAGACTTTATCATTAAATAAATTAATAGAAAGTGATAAATATAAAGATATAAAATATGGAATAAAACTATGTAATAAAAATATAGGTTTTAATGGTAAATTTTATACATTTCCATATTTCTTAACCTTTTTATTAAAAAGATTCTTAAAAGAGAAATAATATTAGGAGGACATATGAAAGATAAAACATTATTAATTATGGCCGCAGGAATGGGTAGTAGGTTTGGAGGATTAAAACAAATCGAGCCCGTTGGCCCTAATGGAGAATTTATTATTGACTATTCAATTTATGATGCCATTGAATCAGGCTTTACTAAAGTAGTTTTTATCATAAAGAAAGAAAACTATGATATCTTTAAAGAAACAGTAGGTAGAAGAGTAGAACCTCATATAAAAGTTGAATATGTTTTTCAAACTAACGATAATATCCCTCTTGAATATCAAGAACTTTTAAAATCAAGAGAAAAGCCTCTTGGTACTGCTCATGCCATCCTTTGTGCTAAAGATAAAATAAATGAACCCTTTGCCATTATCAATGCCGATGACTTTTATGGAAGGGATGCTTATTTAAAAGCAAGTTTTTATCTATCTAATATTAAAGATAATCATTATGGTTTAATTGCCTATCGTCTTGGTAATACCTTAACCCCTAATGGGGCAGCTAAAAGAGGAGTATGTAAAGTAAATGAAAATAACGAATTAATTACCTTAATTGAAAGTAGTACTGAACTAGATGGTGATAAAGTAAAAGTATCACCCCTTGATGGTAGTAAATCATTTGAAACCTCAAAAGATACTATCGCATCTATGAACATGCTTCTATTTACACCTAGTCTTTTCAAAATACTAGAAGAAAAACTTCCTGTTTTTTTAGAAAATAATAAAGACAATCTAGAAAAATGTGAATTTCTAATACCAATCGTATTAAACGAATTAACAGTGGAAAAAAAAGTCATTGTTGATGTAGTTGAGACAAATGCTACTTGGTATGGAGTAACCTATAAAGAAGATAAAGCTATGGTAGTAGATGCCATTAACAAAATGATTGAAGAAGGAATATATAAAACAAACTTATATGGAGGAAATTATGAAAAAAGATAAAACATTATTAATCATGGCTGCAGGTATTGGTAGCCGTTTTGGAGGATTAAAACAATTAGAAAAAGTAGGACCTAATGGAGAATTTATTATTGACTATTCAATATATGATGCCATTAGAGCAGGATTTACTAAAGTAGTCTTTATAATAAAAGAAGAACTTTATGAAGACTTTAAAGAATCAATTGGTAAGAGAATAGAATCATTTATAAAAGTAGACTATGCTTTTCAAAATGATAATTATATCCCAGATAGATATAAATCACTATTAAAGAAAAGACTTACACCACTTGGTACAGCCTATGCTATACTTTGCGCTAAAGATAAAGTAAATGAACCATTCGCCGTTATAAATGCCGATGATTTTTATGGAAGTGATGCCTTCTTAAAAGCCAGTGATTATTTAGAAAATATAATCTATAATCACTATGGAGTTATAGGCTATAATATTAAAAAAACTTTAAGTCCAAATGGTGTTTGTAAAAGAGGAATTATGCAAACAAGCAATAATAAATTATACCAAATAACAGAATCTAAAGTAGTATCTAAAAGAAACAAGATAATCGCTTCACCAATAAACAGTAATAACGGTAAAGAAATAGATGATGATACTCTAGTATCTATGAACTTCTTATTATTTTCTAAAGATATCTTTGATATTTTAAGTGAAGAACTATATCTTTTCTTATCACTTCATGTAAAAGATCTTGATAACTATGAATTTGGTATTCCTGATGTTTTAGATACATGTCTTAAGAAAAATATAAAAGCAATAGATGTTATTAATACAACTTCTACTTGGTATGGGATAACTTATAAAGAAGACAAAGAAATTGTTGTTAAGGCAATAAATGAAATGATTAGCGATAGAATTTATCCCCAAAATCTGTGGATAAATGATTAGAAAGAAGTGATAAACTGTGGATAACATTACAATAGAAAGAATGAACTACTTAATAAAAATACTTGATGAAGCATCCTATAATTACTATGTATTAGATGATCCTAAAATAACAGACCAAGAATATGATGCTTACTATAGAGAATTAGAAACAATCGAAAGAATTCATCCAGAGTGGGTACTAGACACATCTCCTACTAAAAAAGTAGGTGGTGAAGTAATAGATGAATTTAAAAAGATAGAACACACTATTCCAATGTTATCTTTAGGTGATGTTTTTAATGAAGATGAAATAATAGAATTTTTACAAAGAATTGAAAATAGTGGCATTTCTTCTAATTATGTATGTGAACTTAAAATAGATGGATTATCAGTATCTCTACACTATGAAAAAGGAATCTTAGTAAGAGCCGCAACCCGTGGTAATGGAATAATTGGTGAAGATATTACTCATAACGTTAAGACTATAAAAAGTATACCTTTAAAATTAAAACAGCCTCTTGATATTGAAGTAAGAGGAGAAATTTATATGAGTAAAGATACTCTTAAAAAGATTAATGAAGAACGTATTAAAAAGGGTGAAAAACCTCTTCAAAACCCAAGAAATGCAGCCGCAGGATCAATTAGACAACTAGATTCTAAAATCGCTGCCAAACGTAATTTAGATGCCTTTTTATATCATTTACCTAACCCTGAAGATTATAATATTCCTACCCATCATGAAGCTTTAGAGTTTTTAAAGAGTTTAGGTTTTAAAACTAATCCTAATAATAAAATAGTAAAAAATATAAATGATGTAATGGCATATATTCATGAAAAAGGTGAAATAAGAAAAGATCTTCCTTATGATATAGATGGTGTTGTAATAAAAGTAGATAACATTAAAGATCAACAAAGACTAGGATATACAGCAAGAACACCAAGATGGGCTATCGCCTATAAGTTTCCTGCAGAAGAAGTATTAACTAAACTAAATGATATAATATTTACAGTAGGTAGAACTGGTAAAATAACACCTAATGCAATCCTTGATCCTGTTCAGTTAATGGGTTCTACTATAAGTAGAGCCACCTTACATAATGAAGATTATGTTATAAATAAAGGTTTAATGATTCATGATACTGTTTCTATTAGAAAAGCAGGAGATGTTATACCAGAAGTAGTAGAAGCGAAAATAGAAAGAAGAACAGGAGAAGAAATACCTTTTAAAATGATTACTAACTGTCCTATCTGTAATACTAAATTAATAAAAAAAGAAGGACAAACAGATTATTTCTGCCCTAATACTAATTGTCCTGCTAGACATATAGAAAGTTTTATTCACTTTACATCACGCCCTGCTATGAATATAGATGGTCTAGGAGAAAGATTAATGGAAGACTTATATAACTTTAAATTTGTAAGTAAGATTCCTGATATTTATAGATTAAAAGATAAAAAAGAGTCTCTAACTAAATTAGAAGGCTATGGAGAAAAGTCAATTACTAATCTTTTAAATGCTATTGAAACAAGTAAAAATAATTCTCTAGAACTTCTCCTATTCGCTTTAGGTATTAAAAATGTAGGTAAAGAAAAAGCTAAAATACTTGCTAAAACCTAT
Source organism: uncultured Bacilli bacterium (assembly GCA_944331955.1). Taxonomy (GTDB): domain Bacteria; phylum Bacillota_I; class Bacilli_A; order RF39; family UBA660; genus Onthousia. The sequence goes on along the minus strand of CALVIY010000002.1, from coordinate 7,829 downwards.
AAAAATATGGATAATTTAAGTAAGGCAACTTATGATGAATTAGTAGAAATTCCAGATATTGGTCCTATTATCGCTAAGAATATTGTAGACTTTTTTACTAATGAAGATAATCTAAAGATAATAGAAGAATTAAAAGATTTAGATCTTAATATGGAATATCTTGGTGAAGAGTTAAATATTAAAGAAGACTTTCAAGATAAAAGCTTTGTCTTAACAGGAACACTTACTAAACTCTCAAGAGATGAAGCGAAAGCTTTAATAGAAAATGCTGGAGGAAAAACAGTAGGTTCTGTATCTAAGAAAACTTATGCAGTAATAGTAGGAGCAAGTCCTGGTAGTAAATATGAAAAAGCTAAAGAATTAAATATACCAATTTGGACAGAAGAGGAATTTTTAGAAAAAATAAATAGTTAGAAAGGGGATAATTATGCAAACAGAAGAAAAGTTAGAAGGAATATCAGTAGAAAAAGAAAAATTAATAAAAAAAGTATCTACAATAATCATGATTATAATTATTATTATAGGTGTTTTGATAACAACAGATATTCTTTTAATAACAAAGAAAAAAATTGGCCCTTTTCTTGCAATTAATACTAAAACTTATAATGATGGTGGTACTAAAGAATATTATGGTTTAGGTTATAAAGTAATTAAATATAATCAAAAAGTAGGTAGACGTGATACCGTAATAGGTTCTTGGTTTATTAAATATGATACTAATCCTACAACTTATACCATAACAGATTTAGCATACTCTATTATTAATGATAATAATAATCATTTAGGAGAATTTATAAGATTAACAGGAACTATTACAAGTAAAAATAATAAGAATAATATAATTACTTTAAAATTTGAAGATAATGAAGAAGGTAAATATAATTTAACAGTTAAAGCTAATCTTTTAAGTGATAATATTAAAGAATTAAATGTTAATTCCTCTATCTCTTTAATAGGTGTTGTTACAGATTATAACAATAATACTTTAACTATAGAAAATGTCTTTGCCGAATAAATAAAGTTTTGCTAATTTCCAGCAAAACTTTTAATATGTAAAAACTTTCCTTGCAATTTAATCTAAACAATAGTAGTATAGTTACTTAACCGGAGGAACTATGAAAATAAAAAATAAGAAACTTCTACTATCAATAGGCTTTAATAAAAAAGAGATAAAGTCTTTAAAAGATAATAAAAGAGTAGAAGAATTGATTGTATTATTATCATCTATTCATATTAAAAATATTAGAAAATATATTTTAAAGAATAATTATTTACTTAATTATAATATCTATGATCTAGCATATATAATTGCAACTATTTTTAATGAAAAGAAAAATTTTTGTGTAGTTAAAAGAATATTAACTAAAAATAAATATGATATAATTAATGAAAAGGGTGATGTAAAGTGATATATTTTGATAATGCTGCCACAACAAAAGTAGATGAAAGAGTTTTAGATACCTATATTACTGTTTCTAAAAATTATATTGGTAATCCTAATTCTATTCATAAATTAGGTTTTGAAAGTAAAAAGTTAATGAATGCTGCCACAAAACAAGTAGCAGATTTACTTAATGTATTAGAAGATGAAGTAATATTTACAAGTAGTAGTAGTGAATCTAATAATTTAGCCATTAAAGGAGTATTAAATGCTTATCCTAATAGAAAGAAAATAATATTAACTACTATTTTAGAGCATCCTTCTATTACTAATACTTTAAATAGTTTAGATGTTGAAGTTATTAATTTAAAATTAGATAATAATTATCATATAGATATTAATGATTTAAAAGAAAAGTTAAAACTAGATCCTATACTTGTTTCTATTCATCATGTTAATAGTGAGTTAGGAATAATAGAGGATATAGATACTATAGGTAAAATAATTAAAGAAGAGAGTAAAGCCATATTCCATGTAGATGGAACACAAAGTTTAACTAAAATAGATGTAAATCTAAAATATGTAGACTTATTCTCTGCATCATCTCATAAATTTAATGGCCTTAAAGGAATTGCAATTCTAATAAAAAAAGAAAAGATCAACTTATCACCTATAATAAATGGTGGAGATAGTCAAACAATTTATAGAGCAGGAACACCAGCTCTACCACTAATAGTATCTTTCTCTAAAGCTTTAAGATTAGCATTAGAAGAACAATCTAAAGCATATCTAAAAGTAAAAGAGATTAATAATTATCTAAGAGATAAGTTAAGTAAGATAGATAGTGTTACTATAAACTCTAAAATAGATGCATCTCCTTATATTTTAAATTTTAGTATTAAAGGTATAAAACCAGAGACTATGATTCATAAATTAGAAGCAAAAGATGTCTATTTATCAACAAAAACAGCATGTTCCTCTAAAGAAGATTATTCTAAGAGTATCTATTTATTAACAAAAGATAAAGAAATATCTAAAACATCTTTAAGACTTTCTTTATCTAAAGATAGTACTATGGAAGAAGCAAAAGAGTTTATAAAAATATTAAAAGATAATTTGTAAAGGAGGCTTATGACTACAGAATTAATAGAAGAAACTGAAATTAATAATATTTATGATAACATTAAAGAATTAGTAATTAATGCAAGAAATAAAGTATATAATACTGTTAATATAGAAATGCTTAATCTATATTGGAATATTGGTAAAATTATTATGGATATTCAAAAAGGTGATAAAAGAGCATCTTATGGAGATGCCATTTTAGATAGATTATCTAAAAAACTAACTAATGAATTTGGTAAAGGATTTTCATCAAGAAATTTAAGAACTATGAGAAAATTCTATTTAACATATCCAATTTGGAAGACAGTGTCTGCCAAATTAAGTTGGTCACATTACTTAGAATTAATTAAAATTGATGAAGAGTCAAAGAGAAGCTTTTATCTAAATGAATGTATTAATTCAAGATGGAGTGTTAGAGAACTACAAAGACAAATAAATTCTCTATTATATGAAAGGCTACTTTTATCATCTGATAAAAGTAAGAAAAAAGAATTAATAGAAAAAGGGCAAGTAATAAAAGAAAGTAAAGATTTAATAAAAGATCCTTTTGTTTTAGAATTTCTTGATATCAAAGAAAATACTGATTATTTAGAATCTGATTTAGAGAAAAATATCTTAGAACACTTAAAAGAATTCCTATTAGAATTAGGGAAAGGCTTTATGTTTGTTGGTAAAGAGGTTAGAATAACTTTAGGAGAAGAACACTTTTATCCTGATTTAGTGTTTTACAATAGACTTTTAAAATGTTTTGTTATTATAGATTTAAAAATAGGTAAAGTAACACACCAGGATATAGGACAAATGCAGATGTATGTAAACTACTATGATAGAGATATTAAAAGTAAAGATGAAAATAAAACAATAGGAATTCTTTTAAGTACTGATAAAAATAAAACTATTGTTAACTATACACTTCCGGAAGATAATGAAACCATATTTTCTACAGAATATAAATTACATATGCCTACTGAACAAGAATTAATAAATGCTGTAGAAGAAGAAAAGAAAAATATAGAGTTATTAAAACAAGAAGACATTACGAAAAATGTGTAAAATGTATAAAAATTCGTAATGAAAGGAGAAAAGATTATGGAAAAAGTAATATTAATTAAATATGGAGAATTAACTACTAAAAAAGGTAATCGTAATTTTTTTGTTAAAACATTAACAAAAAATATAGAGAATAAATTAAAAGGATTAAATATTGTAATAGAAAAAGACTTATCTAGAATGTATATACATTATAATATAAAAGATGAAGAGTCTATTATTAGTAAAATACATGAGATATTTGGTATACATAAATACCATATTGCCTATGTTACTAATAGTGATTTAGAATCTATTAAGAATGAATTAATTAAAACAGTTAAACTACAAAACTTTAAAACTTTTAAAGTTGAAACTAAAAGAAGTGATAAATCTTTTCCTAAAACTAGTATGGAAATATCAAGACTACTCGGTGGTATAGTTTTAAAAAATAAGGATAATATTAAAGTAGATGTTAATAATCCAGAAGTTATTATTCATGTAGAAATAAGAGAAAAGAATACTTATATTTATTATAATGAATTTAATGGTCTTGGCGGATATCCTAATGGAATCCAGGGAAAAGGATTATTAATGTTAAGTGGAGGAATAGATTCTCCTGTAGCAGGATTTCTTGCTATGAAGCGAGGTATAAAAGTAGATGCAATATATTTTGAAGCGATACCTCATACTAGTTTAGAAGCAAGAGAAAAAGTAATAACATTAGTAAATAAATTAAAAGTTTATACAAATGATATAAATCTATATATAGTTCCTTTTACTAAAATACAAGAAGAAATATATAAAAGTGTATCACCTAATTATGTTATTACTATAATGAGAAGAATGATGTATAGAATAATGGCTGCTTTATGTGAAAAATATAATGCTAAAGTAATAATTAATGGAGAATCTATTGGACAAGTAGCAAGTCAAACACTAAATAGTATGTATGTAATAAATAATGTTACAAACATACCAGTAATTAGACCAGTTGCATGTCTAGATAAATTAGAGATAATAGATATTGCTAAAAAAATAGATACATATAATACAAGTATCTTACCATATGAAGATTGTTGTACAGTCTTTGTACCAAAACATCCTATAATAAATCCAAGCTTAGAAGAGACTTTAAAAGAAGAAGCTAAAGTTGACTACGTTGATGTTTTAAAAGAAACAATAGATAATACTTTTATCTATAAGAATGAAAAAAATTATGAAAATATTTTATAGGTAAAAATTACCAGTAAAAAAAATGTATGAAATCTAAAAAACTTCACATTCTACTAGTGTAGGAGGTGAAACAAATGAACAACAAAATGAACACTGGTTCAATGAAGATGAGAGTTCCTGGTGCTAAACAAGCTATTGATAAAATGAAATATGAAATAGCTAACGAATTTGGTGTTAATTTAGGACCAGATGCTACTAGTCGTGCTAACGGTTCAGTTGGTGGTGAAATCACTAGACGTTTAGTACAAAATGGATTAAATCAAGTTAGCGGAAGTTATACTAATAAATAAGTAATATAACTTAGCAGATAGGCAATAGATGCCTATCTTTTTGGTTTAAAAATAAATTTTATGTTGTATAATATATATATAAGAAGAGGAGGTATTAATATGTTATCTAAACTACCAGTAAATCTATATGAAAAAATAAAAGAAGGAGAAAGTACTACTGTTGAATTTAAAAAAGCTAAGGAAAAACTACCTAGTTCATTATTTGAAAGTATATGTGGTATGCTAAATAGAAATGGAGGACATATCTTCTTAGGAGTTGATGATGATGGAAATGTAATAGGTACATATAAAAGTTATATCGAAAGTATGAAAAAAGACTTTGCAAATCTTTGCAATAATCCTGAAAAGATATTTCCTACAGTTCATTTAGAAATGAAAGAATATAGTGTTGATGACAAAGTTATTCTATATATTTATGTTTATGAAAGTTCAGATGTTCATAAGTCAGCAGGTAAAATCTATGATAGAAATGAAGATGGTGATTATGATATTACGAATAATACTACTTTAGTTTCTGATCTTTATATAAGGAAAAGTAATACTTATATAGAAAATAAAATATATCCATATGCTACATTAGATGACTTAAGAAAAGATTTAATTGAAAAGGCAAGACAAATGGCAGTAAATAGAACTGCTAATCATCCTTGGGCATCTATGAACGACATGGAGCTGTTAAGAAGTGCCTCTTTATATGAAAAAGATTTACAAACAGGAAAAGAAGGAATTAATTTAGCAGGTATTCTATTATTCGGTAAAGATGAAGTAATAGCATCTGCTCTATCATATTATAGAACAGATGCTATATTAAGAGTAAAAGATATAGATAGATATGATGATAGGGATGATATAAAGACTAATTTATTAGAAAGTTATGAAAGATTAGTAAGTTTTATTGCCAAACATTTAAATGATAAATTCTATCTAGAAAATAATCAAAGAATAAATGTAAGAGATATTATAGCAAGAGAACTATGTGTTAATATGTTAATACATAGAGAATATTCTAATCCTCTACCAGCTAGATTAATTATTACAAAAGATTCTATAATTACAGAAAATGCTAATAAACCTAAAAGTATTGGATATATAGATTTAAACAATTATACACCTTATCCTAAAAATCCTAAATTAGCAAACTTTTTTAAAGAAATAGGTCTAGCAGATGAATTAGGTTCAGGAATAAAGAAAATAACTAAATATAATAAAATTTATACAGGAGGAGTACCTTGTTTTAAAGATGATGATGTATTTAAAGTAATAGTACCTTTAGAAGAGAATAAAAAGACATTAGAACAAGAGCATAGCTTAATTTTAGATGAAAATAAAGAAAAGTTATATAATTTTATAAAAGAAAAGGGAGTTGTTACTAGAAAAGAGATAGATAATTATATATCACCTATGTTAAATACTAAAAATAATAAAGATTTAAATAACAAAATAAGATATATGTTATCTTATTTAAAAAAGAATGAGTTTATTAAAAGCACTGGAAACACTAAAAGTTCAAAATGGATGATAAATAATAAATAGTTTATTTGCAGTTTATTTGCAGTTTATTTGCAGTTTATTTGCAGTTTTATAAAAGTAAGCCAAAAGAAAGTAACTCAAAATACTTAAATAATAGAATAAAAATACAGTAAAACTGTAAATAAAAAAATACTAGCTTATTTTATTAATATTTGTTATACTATATCTAAAGATAGGGTGTTGATTACAATGAAGAGATTTAATAATAGAAAGAAAATAACAAAAGAAAAAATAGAAAATTATAATTTTAAAGAAGTAGCACTAACAAAGATGGCAAAAAGACAATTATTTATAACCTTATTTTCAATACTAGGAGTAACAATAATATCCCTAGGAAGTGCCTATGCCATCTTTACATCAGTCTCTAAATCAGCAGAATATAATGTAATAAAAGTAGGAACACTAAATATAGATTATGGAGATGCAAGTAATACAATAGATTTAAATGGACAATATCCTATGAGTGATGAAGAAGGCTTAAAGTTAGAACCATATAAATTTACAATTCAAAATACAGGTTCATTAAAAGCAGATTATGAAGTATTTATAGAAGATGATACAGACATGATAAATAATGATAATTGTGCTAATAACCAATTAAATAAAGATTATATAAGATATAAACTAGACACAGGAACACCCGCAAATTTATCTAGTATAGCAGGAACAAATTATAAAATAGCAACAGGGTCATTAGAACCAGGAGGAAGTGTAACCTACACCTTATATGTATGGATAAGAGAAGGAGTAGGAAATGATGTCTTAAATAAACATTATCATGGAAAGATAGTAGTAAATGGAGTTAATACACAATTTGAGCCAGTAAGTGATGTGTTGCTAGCAAATATACCAGAAGAAAATCAATATGATGATGGAGTAGATACCTTTATAACAGGAGAAGACCCTAATAATTATATCTGGTATAGTGGTAAGTTATGGAGAGCGGTGTCTGTAAATAAAGAAGCAAAGACGACTAAGTTAGTAACACAGTGGGATATAAGTGCAATTAATTATTCAAGTGGAAGTACAGCATTTGAAGGAAGTTATATGGAAGAATGGTTAAATGATACAACAGTAGATGGCTTCTTAGGTAATTTAAGAGATTATGAGAATTTCATTGTAACTGATGCAAAATGGAATGCAACGTTGGATGCAACTAGGTTAGGAAGTATAACAAGACCTAGCAATAGTGGTACAATAGTAACAGATGCAGTAGGACTTTTAAATATGTATGAATA
>CALVIY010000001.1 GCA_944331955.1 uncultured Bacilli bacterium | reverse complement strand
TCTATCATAATAGCATCTTCAATATCTCTACCAATATATCCTATAATATCACTAATTCTAACTACACAACCTTCTAAGGTCATAGGACGATATGTTTTAGATTTCTTTAAGTCTTTATAACTTTCATTATATTCAGATAAAAACTCATCCTTATCTTTTTTCATTGGTTCATATATAGGACTTAACATTTCCCCATTATGAGTCATAATACCATCTAATGTTTGAAGTGTTAAATTAAGTCCTTTTCCATCAGTTGCAACAAACATATAATATCTTACTCCTTGAATATTATGAGCGAAATATTCTCCTAGTTCTTTTAAAGATAATCTGTTTAATATCGCTTCACCAGCATGCCCTAAAGGAGTATGACCAATATCATGTCCTAAAGCAATCGCTTCTATTAAATCTTCATTTAAATTTAATGCTCTACCAATAGTTCTTGCAATCTTACTAACTAACTGCACATGAGTAATTCTTCTACTAACATGATCATTAGAATTAAGAGTATAAACTTGAGTCTTATTTAAGTATCTTGTATAAGATAAAGAATGTATTATTCTATCTATATCATGAAAAAATGGAGGCCTAATATCTTCAGTTTCTTCTTTAAATCTAATAGCATCATTACTCTTAGTAGCATATTTACTTAAGTTTTTTTCTTTATTTAGAAAATTTTCCTTTATTAAATTAAAGTCTAAATCATTCATAAAATACGCCTCGAACCTTCTATTTTCTTTACTTTCTCGTTTATTTTTCTTTTTTCATCCTTACTAAAGATATGTAACCTTATATAATAATCATAAAAAGAAGAACTCTCAAACTCTTGTTCATACTTTTCTATATCATCAAGAGTCGCTAAATTCATATCTTTATTTAAATCAAATTTATCAATTGCAAGATCAAAGCCATAATTCTTAACTTTATAATCAATTAAACTAGAAGTATTTGCTAATGCATATCTCTTATCAAAAGGATTTGATGGCACCCATTTTAAATCTGATTTATTGGAAAAACAATTAAAACCTGTCATTATTTCTTTACAACTACCTATAATACTTTTTTTAACTAAAACTATTCCCTTTCTTTCACATGAATAATAATTTTCTTCTTTTATTACATAAAATGATATTTTATAAATTTTTGTCTTCATTAAAATTCTCCTATTCTTTTTAACTTTTCTTAATTAATCTTATCATAGAATATCCACTAAGTTTTTTATCAAAAGGAAGTTTTAATATTTCCTCAGGATGTCTTGCAACTTCAATTTTCTCATTATCTTCATTATAAATAGTTTCTATTTTATAAGGATAAATCTCTCCTGTTGGTGTAAATAGCTCTACTTCATCACCCACTTTAAAGTAGTTACGCTCTTTTAAAACAATAGATTTCATCTGTTCATCATAACCTATTATAAGTCCTAAATACTCTTGATTAGATACTTCCTGTCTACCTGTATAATACTGATCATTTACATCTGCTAAATGATTAAAATATTGACTAGTTGTATCACGATTGGCGACAGAATCAAGTCGTTTTTGATATTCTAATAACTTATCATCTGTTAAAGTACCATCATAAATACTATCTATTAAAAATCTATAACTACCAATAACAGTTGCAAGGTAATATAAACTTCTCATTCTTCCTTCTACTTTTAGGGAACTAACACCAATATCTATTAAGTCCTTAATAAAAATTGCCATATTTAAGTCTTTTGTAGCAAGAGTAAATTTATCATTACTATCATAATCAAAGGCAAAACGACATACTTGGGCACAACCACCTCTATTAGCATCTCTATTAGTAACATAATTAGATAAAGCACATCTACCACTAAAACAAGTACACATTGCCCCATGAATAAAGACTTCAGTCTCTAGATTAGGTATACTTGATATTTCTTTTATTTCTTCCCGAGATAATTCTCTTGCAAGTACAACTCTACTTGCTCCTATTTCTCTATAAAAAATAGCAGCATCCCTATTAGTAATAGAGTCTTGTGTTGATATATGAACTTCTACTGTTTTAAAGTTATCACTTATATATTTAGCAAGATATAAATCACTAACAATAAAAGCATCAATACCTGCTTCTACTACTTTTTTAATATATCCTTCCATACCTATTCTATCTTTATCATGAAAGACAATATTAGCGGTTAAATATACTTTTTTACCTAAGTTATGAGCGAAAGTACATCCTTCTTTTAATTCATCTAAACTAAAATTAGTAGCATTAGCTCTTAAACCTAATCTTTCTCCTCCAACATAAACAGCATCTGCACCATATAATAAGACTACTTTAAGTCTTTCTAAATCACCTGCTGGTGCTAGTAATTCTATTCTTTTCATAACATCACTACCTTCTTAATTTATATATGTTTAGCGATAAAGTCTACTACATCATCTTCATTTACTTCTATAAGTTTCATATCATCTAAAGTTACATCTGTAAAATATTTATCTAACTTTTTATATTTAGAAATAGAATTTAATGGATATCCCGGATTAATTTTATCACTAGGACTATCTACCATATAAAAGTTATCTTTAGACCAAGTATATGTAGCTTCCTCCCCCTTATCATTAATAACTGCTAAACCATATACCCATCTAGAGTCAATTCTACCGTCTTTTCCATATTCTTTTACTAAATTAGTATAATGTTCTATCATCTCTTCATCTGTTAAACTCTTACCATTTACACGTCTAACAAATAATCCTGGTTGTAAGTCTTTAGGAACACCTTCTATATATAGAGTATCATCCATACCCATACTAGGTCTTCTTGTTTTTCTATAACACTCTCTTGCTTTTATTAAAGCATTTTCAATAGCCGTGCTTCCATCTTCTTCTACATCTAATTTAACATCTATATCTTTTAAAGATAATACTTCTATTCCAAGTTTATTTAATCCTTTACTAAATCTTTTTGATTTAGATTCATTAGTTGTTGCAAAAATAATTTGTTTCATCATATCACTACCTTTTCACTTTACTTTATAAATAGTTTCTCTATATAAGAACCCTCTATTATGTCCTGCTAACTCATCTATCTTTTGTTTATTAAAATTAACAAAAGCATTTATTAGTTCTTTATATTCGTAACTACTATAATCACCTTGTTCTATAACCCCATAATTTATACCAACATCTTCTAACTCTTTATAGACATTACTTAAATTAAGTCGTCTATTATAAAAGAAAGTTGTTCCATTCTTATCTTCTTTAACTAAAAACTCTTGTCCACTCTTAGGCTCTTTAATAGTAATTAAGTCACTCTTACTTTTATTTTTATTAGTAAAATAACTAGTAAGTAAACTTCTTCTAGACATAGCGACTACAGGATTACCAAGTAATAAAATAAATAAATCACTTTTAGTATTACCTCTTATATTAAGTACTTCATCTTTAGTTATTTCATTAGATAGATATGATCCTTTTACTCCTAAATCATAATATAAGTTAATAGTATCACTATTAGTAACCATATGAGTTCCATTATAAATTAAGTTAATATTTATTTTATTTTCTTTAACTAAGTTAAAGACTGCTAAATCATAAAAGAAAACACCATCTACTTTTATACACTCTAACTCTTTTAATACTTTAAGTAGATTATCAAGTTCCCTATTAAATATCATTTTATTTATAACTACAAAACAAAGTTTATCAGTATTATTTTTATATTCTCTTATATCAGAAATACTATAATACTTAAAATAATCAACAGAAAAGTTCTCTAATGGTAAAATAATACCATCTAAACCATTATCTAAATATTCTAAAAAATTATTATCTCTTATTACACCTAAAAGTTTCATACTATCAGTCCTTTACGTAACATATTTTAACACAAATACCCCAAAGAAAAAAGAGGATGAATATTATTCTTCATCCCCATCATCTAATTTAACAAGTACTTCTCTTGGTTTAGATCCATTAGGTGGTCCAATAATACCTCTCTCTTCTAATAAGTCAATAATACGAGCTGCTCTATTATAACCAAGTTTAAATCTTCTTTGTAATAGTGATGCACTTGCTTTCTGTGTTTCTATTACAAACTCTACTATTTCATTATATAAAGGATCATCATATTCTTCAACTTGAGCCATATCTTCTTTTTGAGATGCACTCTTTTCACTATCTCCTGATAAATTCATAAAGGCTTGATCATACTCTGCTTTTTGTTGTTCAATAGTATAATCAATTATTCTTTTAATCTCATCATCAGAAATAAATGCTCCTTGTATACGTTCTGGATCTGCTTCTCCCATTGGTAAGAATAACATATCGCCTTTACCAAGTAATTTTTCCGCTCCTGTCATATCAAGTATTGTTCTTGAATCTATACTACTAGAAACTGCAAATGATATACGACTTGGAATATTCGCTTTAACAACACCAGTAATTACATCAGTTGATGGTCTTTGAGTTGCAATAATTAAGTGAATACCAGCAGCTCTAGCCATCTGTGTAATTCTCATAATAGAAGCTTCTACATCTTTACTAGCAACTAACATAAGGTCTGCTAACTCATCTATTATTACCACAATAAATGGCATCTTTTTCATCTGTTCATCTTGAGGTAAACTCTTATTCATCTTCTCTACATAATCATTATAAGTTGCAATATTTTTAGTCTTAGTCTCACTAAAAGTATCATAACGTCTTTCCATTTCAGAAACTATTTTTGCAAGAGCGACAGATGCTTCCTTAGGATCAGTAACAACTGGTCTCATTAAATGAGGAACCCCATTATAACCAGATAACTCTACTTTTTTAGGATCAACCATAACAAGTTTTACTTCATCAGGTTTCGCTCTCATTAAAATAGAACATATAATACCATTAATACATACAGATTTACCTGAACCAGTAGAACCTGCTACTAAAAGGTGAGGCGTTTTATTAATCTCACACCAAATAACATTACCCATAATATTCTTACCTAAAGGACAAAGTAATTTAGAACCATCTAAAGACTTAGGTACTTTCTCTAACACTTCTCTAAATGATACAGAAGCAGTCTCTTTATTAGCAATTTCTATACCTACTGTATTCTTCCCAGGAATAGGCGCTTGTATTCTAACATCTTTAGTAGCAATCGCTAAAGCTATTTCTCTATGAATAGATAAAAGCTTACTAACTTTAGTACCAGAATGAAGCTCTAATTCATATTGTGTAACAGTAGGACCAATATGTACTTCTACTACTTTACCAATAATATTAAAGTCTTTTAATACTTTCTCAAGTATTTCTATATTCTTTTCAATTAAACTCTGATTAACACTATTCTTCTTTTTCTTAGGAGCATCTAATAAATTAATAGAAGGCAAAACATAATTATGTTTAACTGTAACCTTATTTTCATCTACTACATTTACCTCACTAATTTCATTAGGCTCATTATTAGGAACATCTTCATGAACCTTCGCTTTAGTTAACTGATCTATACTAGATATAACAATTTTCTTATCATCATCTTTTATCTCACCCATAGCAGGCTCAACATTACCTGTTATAATAGGTTTCTTCTTACTAACCTCATCATCATCACTACTACTCTTATCTCTTTTAGGAAACTTCTCTTTAGCCTTACTTGCTTTATCCTTAACAAAATCAACAATAGAGAATCCTGTAAATAGTGAAAATCCAATAATAATTAAGGTCCAAGCGATTATCTGCATTCCTCTATATGAGAAAAGTAACATAAATAAAACTCCAAAGGTACAACCAATAATACCTCCACCAATAGCATTAGGTCTAGCACCTTTCATAACATCTGAAAAAGAGTCAATTAACTGATTAGTAGTTTCACTAAATACTTTTATAGCATTGCTATCATTTTGTAAAATAAAGTTTTCATGCATTAAAACTAATACTCCAATTAATAATAAATATATACCTAACATTTTAGTTGTAAATAAATTAGGCCACTCTCTATTAATAATTAAGTATACTCCAAGTATTAAAAGTACTACTAATAAAGGATTATATAATACTCCTACAAGAAATATTGCAAAAGATGCAATCATATTACCAACAGGACCATATCTACCAATACCAAGTATAGAAGCTAATACAAATAGTACTCCATATAACTCCGTTGCATGAGAAAAAACTTTTTTAGTTTCTTTCTTTTTCTTTCTTTTTGCCATAACCACCACTCTCTTTCGTATCTTTACTACTCAAGTATAACAAAACTAAAGAATAATTTAAAGAGATTGTCACTCATTTGACACTTTTATTTTATATGATTATTTTCCTTTTGTACTTCTAAAACATCATTTACTTCTTTTTTATAACAATCAGATAATTTTTCAATATTATTAGGATTAACTTTAAAGTTACCATCTTCTACTACTGGTATCTCTAATTTTTCTAAAGCTTTCAAATCATCTAAAGATGTCATATCAGTATGTCCTAATATCTCTATTAAGTAAAATAATCTATCTTTATAGCTTTCATCTTTAGTTATACTATCATGAAAATAACTTGCTAATACTACTCCTATTACATATCTTTGTCTATAAGAAAATTGTAAATGCCCTTTCGATACAATATCATCTAGATATCTTTTAGAATTATGGAAAAACGCTTCATAAAGTCTTGAGTCCTTAGGAAGAGAATTTAAATAATTTAACAAAATCTCTTCATTTAACATACCATTGTTTTCTTTATATAATTTTAATAAGGTATGTTCAAATATAACTGCTGTTGCATCATCATAAGTTTCCTTTAATCTATTAGTTTTTCTAATCTTTATTTCGTCTTTATCATAACCAGAACCTTCTAAAAGATAATCTTCTAATAAAAACTCTATAGTAAGAGTAGTACTTTCACCTAAAAACTGTTTTATTGTACTATCTTTATATTTTTGTTTACTAAATTTATGAGTAAACTCATGACTTATATTAAAAGCATCTGCTAGTGTTTCAGAATAATCTATATGAAGAGACCCATCATCTCTTACCTCACTTCTATCTATCCTAGGAGAATCTATTTTATTAAAGTTTACTATATTACAGGCTTTTCCATTATAAATGTCTTTCTCTTTTAAAAGCTTTATAAATCTAGAAGCATATTCTCCATTTATTTTAGAAAAAAAGTTTGTAACTATATCTATAGAATTATCTAATGGTACATTAGTATAATAATTATCTACAACTAAATCTTTCGTATTTTCTATGATAATACTAGCAAGTTTCACTACTTCATCTAAATATTGTAAATGATATTTTAATCTTTCATCTTCTAATGTATTCTTAATCGCTAAGTTTAATTTATCATAATACTCCATCATTACACTTCCTCTTATCCTTTACAGTTATATATCTTTGATTCCTAGCATTAATATTTTTCTTATTAGTATACTCTAATTTTCCTTCATCAATTAAAGGTTTAATAAAATTAGAAGAAATATATTGTCTTGACTTTACTTTAATATAATTACTTATTTCTTTAGCAGTTCTTAGCTAACTACAAAATTCTAAAATCATCGAACTATATCTTTCAAAATCATTATTTTGTTGTCCACTTTCTGTATCAATTACTAAAAGAATAACATATATACATAATAAAGGACAAATACTAAAAACATTGTAATTCCTTCTTTTTTACTAACTTCTCTTTCACTTCTTGCAAAGACAAATAAAAAGAATGATGATAAAAATACTGCAAGGATATCAATAAAGCCAAAACCTTCTAGAACAATATTACCAAAAATAAGAATAGGAAGTCCTAAAACTATACAAATATTAAAGATATTAGTACCAATAATATTTCCTATAGCCATATCAAACTCACCTTTTCTAGCACTTGTTACAGTCATAATCATCTCAGGTAAACTTGTACCTATTACAATAGCAGTCATTGTAATTGCTTTCTCACTTACATTTAGTCCACTTGCAATCGCTTTAGCAGAATCAACAATCATCTCACTACTATAAACTATTAAGATAATTGTAACAACTAATAGTAGACAAGACATAATAACAGAATACTTACTTATCTCTTCCTCTTCGTACTTTTTATTCTTTTTAAATAACATTCCTACTAAATAAAGAACAAACATACAAAATAATAAGATTAAAATAAAACTATCATTTCTTGAAAAAGTATTTGAAGTTATTGGATTAAATACTGCATCAAGCATTAAGAAAGAAAAAGCTGTTGTAACAATAAAAAGTAATGGTAATTCTTTTTTAACAGTAGCATGTCTTACCTTAATAGGTCTTAAGAAACTAGCAAGTCCTATAATTAAGAAAACATTTACAATCGAGCTACCTACAACATTTGCAAAAGCCATGACTCCATCACCACTTGCAACACTTCTAAAAGATATAGCAACTTCAGGAGCACAAGTACCAAATGATACTATTGTTAATGCAATTAACATCTTAGGTACTCTTAACTTTAAAGCTAAAGATGAAGCAGCATCTACTAAAACATCTGATGATTTAATGATTATTACAAAGCCTACTAATAAAATTATTATATCTAAAAGCATATCATCACTTCTTTCTATCCCTAATAATAGTATAAATTATTTTAATACATCTTACAAACAAAAGAGATTAACTTTACACTAATACTATTAACAAAAAAGAGTGATCAAATTATCACTCAATTACCTACTTCATCAAACTATTATATAAATTATTAGCATTAGTAAAATCTGCTATTATCAAGAAGTTATCAATATAGTTTCCTTTTTCATTTTTATAATTTAAATAACAAGCGTGTTCCCACATATCCATATTTAGTAGTGGAATATATCCAAAAGACTGCGGTAGTTCTTGATTAGATAAATTTATAATATCTAGAGAACCATCACTTGTTACTACTAAGAAGGTATAACCTGAACCCTTTAAACTCATGGCTTTATTTTTAAACTCTAAAAAGAATTTATCAACACTTCCATACTTCTTATCTATATCTTCTTTTAATCTTCCACAGGGTAATACTCTATTAGGACTCATACTCTTAAAGTATAAATTATGATTTAAAACACCACCTAAATTATATAGAATATCATCTCTATCACTTTCATTAAATTCATCTAAATGATAGTATAACTCATTTATACCATAACGATAATCATAATTATTTTTATCTAACAACTCATTTAATTTGTTTAAATAATTCTGTTCATGTTTATGATAATGAAGTCCCATTGTATGAGTATCAATATATGGTTCTAAATCTTGAAATAAATAAGATAACATAGGTAAATTATACATAAAATCAAGCTCCTCATATATAGTTTATGTAAAACGTCCAATTATGTCAGTCTCTTAATAAGTTATTTAAATACCTATCTTTTTTTGATAAACTATAATTAAGTATTAAAGGAGTTAAGAGTCATGAAGAAGTATAAAGATTATTTAAATAAAGATCATAAGTTTGATAAAAAAACTATGTTAGGAATATTTTGTTTAATAATAGTAATATCAGGAATGTTTGGATGGGCTTATGAAGTAGTATTTTATTATTTTAATAGTGGTATGACTGAAGTATACTTTCGTGGAGGTAATTTCTTACCATGGATAAATATTTATGCTATGGGTGCTATATTGATATATGTTCTAACTTATAAGAAAAGAAAGAATCCTCTCTTTGTTTTTATAGTAAGTATGATTTCTACTGGAATACTTGAATATATTGGTGGAGCCTTTATGGAACACATCATGCATATAAAGTGTTGGGATTATACTAATGAAATATTAAGCTTTGGTAATATTAATGGTTATGTATGTCTAAGAAGTGTTTTAGTCTTTGGATTTTCAGCTTTATTATTAATGTATTTAATAGTACCACTTTGTTTTTATCTAGCGAAAAAGATGCCTAAAAAAGCCTTTTTAATATTAAGTTATACAATATGTGCTATCTTTCTATTCGATGAATTATATAATCTAATATTCGCTTATCTTTTAAATCTTCCTAGAGCATCAGAAGTATATAAAAACTTAGGGTTTAAGTACTTATATTTTTAAATATATAATAATGAAACAAACTTAATTTGCTAGCCACTGGCTAGCAATTCTTATAATATCTATTTATTTTCTTTTAACATTTTTTCCACTAAACTATCTATATCAGCAAAGAATAAATTAGTTCCTCTCTTTTTCAAACCTAACATATTTTTAAACATGCTTTTGATTTCTGCTTGTAAGTCAGTAGGAACTTTTAAAGGTACTCCATCAACAGTATGCACATGGTCAATATATTTTTCTATGGTAGGAAAAGCATTTTGCAATAAAATAGCAGCATTACTACTAGCAATTTTTCTTATCATTATTGTATTGCAAAACCCATATTTTTTTACTTTCTTATCAATTATTTTCTGATACTTTTCTACTTTAGAACTTATAGGAATAAACCATAATATATTTTTATCTTTAATTGTAAAATATGTTGGTCGTTTCTTACCTCTTTCATGATTTTGCATCAAATTTTCATCATTAACAACATCAAAGTATTCATCTTTAATATGATATAAATATCCAGTTTTAACTTTCATTTTACAAACACCCCCAAACAACAAATATGATATGTAATTTAAATATACTAAATTATACTTATGTTCGTCAATATATAAATTTATTTTTTTAACATGCAAAACAAAAACTTCACCATAAATGATGAAGTTTTTAACATTTTCAACCAGGATCATTTATTAGTCGCACCACCTGGAAGCGAAAAACATTGTCGACTGGAATCATTTATTAATCGCACCATCCAGAAGCGAAAAACATTTCCAAGATGAATAATCTCATCTATGATATAAATATACTATTTTTTTCTAAAAATGTCAACTAGTATACAATAATATTATATACATTTTTTAAGAAATATAATCAAATTTTAATATCAATTACATTATCAAAAGATATTATAGTATTATCTATTAAAACAATTCTTTTATAAACTTCATCAACCACTCTAACATTACCAGTTATAGTCTTATAACATCCTCCCATTTTCTTTTCATCTCTAACAAAATAAGTAATTGTTACCCTTGGTCTTAGTTTAATATCATTTTTTATAAGACATAACTTCTCATTTAGCATTAATTTTATACCATCATCTAATTCTATTTTTCTAGATGTTTCTCTTGCAACTTCTCTTATCTTCTCATCATAAATAGTTAAAGCAGAAAAAGGAGCGAACTGAGCAGACCTATTTTGTAAAGACATAGGCTTTCTTATTTTAGATACATGATGAGGCATGTTTATAATATCGTCATACTTATTCATGATGTCCTCCTATCTGCCTATTTCTATCTCTTGTAGTCGCCCCATCTTCTAAATCCATACCTTTTAAAATAGCATTTTTACCATACTTCTCCTTTATCTTTAACATAGCATTTTGAAGATTATTTTCATTCTTTAAAGTTTCTTTATTGTAATCTAACTTATTATCTTTTTCTTCTAAATTAGAAAATAAATCTAACTGTTTATATCTTACCCTACCTTTTTCATCATCTTCACTTGCTAACTTAGTTGCACACATATTAACTCTTCTAACCAATAATTTAGGATTTACTATTCTCTCATATAATTTAATCATCGCTTCAATAATTATTTTAGATGAAGATGTTTTATAATCTAAGTTAATAGTTCCATGGCTAGACTTAGGTATAGCACGTCCATAATGGTCTATTGTAATTTCTCCATTATAATCATCAGTAATATTATCTATATCATAACCAATAGTTAAGACTAATTGTTCTGTTACTAATTTTTTAAAGACGAGATCTAAAGCTAACAAGTCAGCCATCTCTCTTACTATTAACTTTGTCTTATTATAATCATATGGACATTGTAAAACCTGACCACTACTTACACTTTTGGCAAATGGTTTATAGTTTTTTATAGATTCTATTGTACAAGGTTCCCATCCCCAAGCATGGTCTATTAAAAGTTCAGCATTAACACCAAATAGTTTATATAGTAAATCTTCATTATTAATAGAACATCTTGCAATATCACCCATTGTATAAATACCATACTTCTCTAGTCTTTTAGAAATACCCCTACCTACTCTCCAAATATCTGTAATAGGCACATGATTCCATAATTTTTTTTTATAAGACATTTCATTAAGTTCTGCAATTCTTACTCCAAACTCATTGGGTGTAGTATGTTTTGCAACTACATCCATAGCAACTTTAGCAAGAAATAAGTTAGTACCAATTCCCCCTGTCGCCGTAATACCAGTAGTATCATAAACATCTTTAATTATTTTTGTAATTAAGTCTTTAGGAGATAAGTTATAGTATTTTAAGTAATTAGTTATATCAATAAAGACTTCATCAATAGAATAAACAAATATATCTTCTTTAGCAATGTATTTTAAATAGATGTTATAAATATTAGCAGAATAATCAATATAATGAGCCATTCTAGGAGGAGCGATGATTAAATCTAATTCTTTAGTCTTATCTTTCTTTAAAATATCATCATTAACAGATTTACCTGTAAACTTTTTATAACCATTATCTTTTCTTCTTATCTTATTTATCTCTTTAACTTTACTTAACACTTCAAAAAGTCTTGCTCTTCCACCTATACCATACTGTTTTAATGAAGGGCTTACTGCTAAACATATTGTCTTCTCTGTTCTAGATTTATCGGCAACAACAAGATTAGTTTTTAAAGGATTAAGTCCTCTTTCTACACATTCAACAGATGCATAAAAACTCTTTAAATCAATACAACTATATACCTTTTCCATTTAACTCACCACCATTATTTTATCACGAACATTTATTCGTGGAAAGTGGTTTTAGTCAATTGGAAAAAATTAACAAAAAAAAGACTGGAAGACCTTAGTCCTTTCCAGTGCTCACTAGCAAATTATACCAAAAATAAACGCTTTTGTAAAATTTATTTTTCATCCATCCGACCACTTTTCAGCAACTTTTCGGTAACTAAAAAATTTAAAATTAACATAATATTATTACAAATTTTACTCATTTTCTTTTAAAACCTTTTCAACTTCCCTAATTAATTGTTCTTTATTAGGAATATAATAAGTATAAGTTGACGCAAAAATATTATTAGATAAACCACCTAAAGCATATTCTAAAGCAACTTTATCTTTTTCGGCACATAATATAATACCTATTGGTTTTCCATCATCCTCACTATTTACTACTTTTTCATAATAATTTAGATACATATTCATTTGTCCTAAATTTTCTGCTTTTAATTTATTCATTTTTAAATCAATTAAAACATAAGATTTAAGAAACTTATTATAAAATACCATATCAACATAATAATCAGTATTGTTAAGCGTTATTCTTTGTTGACTTCCAACAAACATAAAACCTTTGCCTAACTCAAGTAAAAAATCTTCTATATGTCTAATTAATTTATATTCTAAATCTTTTTCTAAAAGTGGTTTAGGTTCTTTTATCCCAAGAAATTCAAAAACATAAGGTTCTTTTATAATATCACTTGGATTATTTACCACTTGACCTTTTTTTGATAGTTCTAACACTTTTTCCTTGTTATTTTTTCCATCTGAAAGAAGCAATCTTTCAAATAAAGATGTATCTAATTGTCTTTGTAATTCTCTAACAGACCAATTAGAATTAATACATTCTTTTTCATAAAAGTTTCTTTTTGCATCATCTTTAATTGTTATTAGTTCAACATAATGTGACCAACTTAATGATTCGTTTACCATACCATAATCAGGATATACGTTATAAAACCATCTCATATAGGTTAAATTAGTAAGTGAATAGCCTTTACCTAGAAGTTTTGTTAATTCTTTAGATAATTCTTTTAAAACTTCTTTACCATACTCTAATCGATTATTATCTTCGTTTTCATGTTTAACAATAATTCTTCCTATATTCCAATATACATAAGTTATTGATTTATTAATTTCTTTTGCTAAATTTGATTTTACTTCATTTACCATAGCACTAATTTCTAAGACAAGTGAATTATTTTTTTCTAACATAATTGCTCCTTTCTAAATTCTTCAGACGCGTCTGAAGAATATCAAAACTTTAATATTATTTTACCATATAATAACCAGTTAATATATTACTTTTTTATTTTCAAATAGAAAGTTCAAAAAAGCAAGCTAGAAACGCCTAACTTGCTTAGATGGCATCGAAAGATACACCATCGTCATTCACTTGTAATTACACTATAGCTGGTAAAATCATACAGTAAGTTGATTAACTTTTTATTTTTTGGACATTTTACTTTTTTGTTCTTTATGAGATTCCTCATAAAACCAATTCCTATCATTAACATTATCACTATCAACATCTATTACTACATTATCACCAATAGTTGGATTTAAAGAATATCCTATACCGAAGGTATGCTTATACCCATCACAAAATTGCGATGAAAATTCTCTCTGTAATAATTTATATATTAATATTAAGTTGTTATCACTTATCATATTAATAATATATTTATCTATTTTTACACCATGATTTTTTTGGCCATATTCAATAACATTTCCTTGACGTATCATATACAAAATAGAAAATTTTTCATTTTCAATACAGCTTTTAATATATTCTATAAGGCTTAAACAATCAGATACAAATTTATCTGAATCATTACTAAAAGAATTATTTCTGGTATTAGTTGTAACTGATTTTAACATATCATCAAATACTTTATAATCTTCTATAATTCTATCTAAAAAAGCAATGCAATCATTATCTATATCCTTCTCATCAATTTTTTTAATTTTTCTTGAAATATCATCCATTATCATCATCTCCTGAATTTACAGATAACATTATGTTCATTTCATTTTTATGTATATATTAACATATATTTTTACAAATGTATAATATTATTTTTGCCAAAACACCCAAGACACTAATGTTCTTTATTTAGGTTATAAATTGGTGCAAGGAAGGAGACTCGAACTCCCACAGTTTTATAAACTACTACCCCCTCAAAGTAGCGCGTCTACCTATTCCGCCATCCTTGCAAGAAAATAGTTAATTTACTTAACTATCCAAAATGTTGGTATATCTCTAAGACCATTGTCACCACCTGCAACTGGTGTATTAATAATTTCATTATTTATAACTAAAGCACTAGAACTTCCACCATCCATATTAGCAGCATTAACAGCACCATAGTTTTCCATTATCTCAGTTAAGTCCCCCATATCTGCACCAATAGATGTGGCAAGACGCCCATTAATTACTAAGAATAAGACTATACCATCTTCTCTTTGACCAATAGCAGTACGAGGTGCAATACCCCAACCACCATTACCTTTAACAAAACTACTCTTTCCATTAACTATTAAGAAAGGCCCAAACTCAACAGCATCTCTCATTCCCATTTCAAGCGCTTCTTCTTTAGTCATTTTACCAAGTACTAGTTTATCATCTTTAGTAAATCCAACGAAACCTCCACCCATAGCAGCATCATCATAATCACTTACAATCTCACCATTTTTAATAACAGTACCATGAGGTAGCGCCCCATTACTATTCCAATCAGGATCATAAAAGCCACCAGCATTCATTGCAATAACAGCATTTTCCCTCTTTGCAACCGTTGTAATCGCTTCTCCCCTTTTACCTAAGTAATTAGTTGTCGCAATTGAAACCCTTGATGGATCATATATCGCTACTAAATACCCCTGATAACCACTACCACTAACTTCAATAACTTTATATAAGTCATTACCAGGATCTTTTGTTAAAATCTCTTTCTCATATTCATTTTCATATATCTTTTTATCAGTATCATAATCTTTAAAATTAATTAAATCAGGATTAGTATTCTCATCTACTTCAATTATATGATTATTAGCAAGTACTTCATTAATAACATCATCATTATAAAACCATCTAGCAAGGTATTGATGAGACATAGAAGTCATCGCTGAAGTTATCCAAAAATTACGAAAACCATCTATTGGTCCATAAAAAAGAAATAAAGAAAAAGAACTTCCTATTATAAAAATAGCAATTATAATTTTTGTAATTATCTTCTTCTCTTTTCTTTTTTCTTTTTTTATCTCATCAAGAATACTAGGCATCAAAATTGTCTTATCTAAATCTTTCTTACTCATCAGGTTCAACTCCAGTACTTTCTAAATTATCACTACTTATCTCTGTTTCTATATCTTTCTTACCATTATACTCTCTATCACCATTTATATCTAAATAATCTCTATCTAATATTATCTCTTCTAACTTAGAATCACTACTATTATTATCACTTAACCATTTATTATAAGATGCAATTAAACTATTATAACTATTAACATCACTAATATAAGTATTAACAACTTCTTCATATCCTGAAACAATCGCTTCACACTTATTATTAACATCTGCATCAGGATGTAAAACATTAATACAACTAGATTCTATTTTCTTATAATCTTCATCTATTTTCTCTAAACTATCACTATAACTTTTATATAATTCTTTAAACTTGGTATCATTATCTTTTAAAGTTTGATAATAAATATCTTTTTCCATTATTTCTGTATAAATATTATCTCTAATACTATTAAAAGAACTAACATCACTCCTAAATGTTTTATAAGAACTTCTAACCTCTTCCATTCGTCTTTTAACTTCCGCTTGATCATTATTATAATTAATAACTATATAAGAAATAATCCCTCCAATTATTAATAAAAATCCCACTAATATCATAATTCCTAAATGTCTATTTTTATGTTTTACTCCCATAGTTACACTCCTAATCTTTCTTGTTATAATCATCATTATTTTTATTATGTAATACTATTAAGAAAATTATTATTAATAATACTATCAAACATATAAGATATACTATTTATAGAGCATATCTATAAAACAATATCTTCATACACTAGTTACATTATAACAGAAAAGAAGACAAATTACTGAAAAAAGAAATGATAAAACGTAAACTTTACAATACAAACAAAAAGACGAGAGTTGAAATAGAGTTAAATATAGTCTATAATTATAGGGTATAGTTTTATGTTTTAGACATGGAGGGTAAATTAATGAGAAAGAATAAAGAGAATAAAGAAAAAAAAGAAAAGAAGAAAAAATGCCGTCTTTGGCTTTTAATACTGAGTCTTATTGTTATAATATCTAACCTTTTCGCTATCTATAATATCCTATTATTAGGACCGATAGAAGAAGTAATTAGATATATAATAATTGGTATATTCGTAATATTAGATATAATAATTATTTTTAAAGTTAGATCTAAAAGACGTAATAAAGAGAAAAAAGCTAGATTATTAACATTCTTTTTAATACTTTATCTAATTATAAACTGTGCCATAAGTGGTTTAATAATGTATACTTATGGAACTATCTCTAGTATTAATAGAGATACTGTTACCTACTCTAGTAGTTTAATTGTACCAAGTAGTAGTGAAATAGAAGACGTTAAAGATTTAAAAGATAATAAAATAGGAATACTTTCTGATGAAACATCTCCAGAAGGAAACATTATTCCAAATGAAGTTATTGATGAAAATAAGTTAAAAGATGAAAATGAAATAGTTGAATATGATGATTATTTTTCAGCTATGGCAGATTTATATGATGGTGAAGTTGATTCAATCTTTGTTCCAACTGATTATCCTTCAATGTTTACTAGTATAGAAACATATCAAAATATTACTGATGATACAAAAGTTATTCTAACTCAAGAAAAAGAAATGAAAAAAGCTAGTAATAGTAGTAGAAGTTCATCTGCTGGTAAATCTGTAACAGATCCATTTACAATTCTTTTAATGGGAGTTGACTCTGCTGAAGAAGGTTTATCTAAAAACACTGTAGCAAATGGTGATAGTCTAATATTAGTTACTTTTAATCCTAATACTTTAAATGCTACAATGTTAAGTATTCCAAGAGATAGTTATGTGCCAATCGCTTGTTGGAGTGGTACACCTGAAAATAAAATAACACATGCTGCAGCATACGGTACTGATTGTATGATGGATACTATTGAAAATTATTTTGATGTTACTATTGATTATTATGCTAAGATTAATTTTAAAGGATTAGTTAGTTTAGTAGATACATTAGGTGGTATTACTGTTGAAGTTCCTCAAGACTTATGTACAGATAACTCTAATCGTGAAGGAGAAGTTTGTATAAATGCAGGAGTTCAAACTCTAAATGGAGAACAAGCTTTAGTACTTGCAAGAAATAGAAAACAACTAACTGGAGGAGACTTAGATAGAGGACTAAATCAACAATTAGTTATTCAAGGAATATTAAATAAAGTTAAAGATATGAAAAGTATTAATCAAGTTATGGATGTATTAAATACTGTTACAAATAATCTTGATACTAACTTTACAGAACAACAAATATTATCTTTCTATGATATTGCAAAAGATATTATGAATAATTCTTTACAAAAAGATGATGCTGATCTTATTAATATTGAACAATTATATTTAGATGGTACTGGTCAAATGATATATGATGAGAGAAGTAGATTAGTTTTATGGGATTATGTTCCTAATACTAAGAGTCGTGATGATATTATAAATGCAATGAAAATAAATCTTGGTGAGAAAGAGCCTGACATGATTAAAGAGTTCTCCTTCTCTATCAATGATGAAGATTATGAGAAAACTGTAACAGGAACAGGGCCTTACAAAACAGCATTTACCTATGATTTATTACCTGACTTTACTGGAGATAGTATGAGTCAAGCAGAAAGTTATGCAAATGCTCATGGAATAAGAGTTACATTTAAAGGAAACAGTGGATATGTAGTTAGTCAAAGTCTTCCTGCTAATAAGAGAATAGATTTAATAAGTGGTAGCGTTGTATTAACATTATCAGGTGGAACTAGTTCTACTGAACCTGAAGATGATAGTAGCAATAATACTACAACTACTAAACCACCAACATCGAACACTGAACCTGAAGAACCAGATGAAGTACCAACAGAACCTGAAGTACCTGTTGATCCTACAGAACCAGTTGTTCCTCCAGAAGACAATGATATAGTAGAAGAACCAGAACAACCCGATGAATAAAGAGATAAGCAAACAAACTTATCTCTTTTTCTTATGGTTTTAAAGCTGTTATTGGTACTACATAAATAGAGGTATCAGGATCTTTATAAGCAGCTTCTAAAACTCCAACTATAACACACATAAATTTAGGTTTTTTTATCATATTATTATAAAACTCTTTTAAATTTTTAATTGCATCATCTACTTCATTATACCCTAGTTTTATTTCAACTGCAGCATATTCTCCATCTTCAAACTCTAGTATTGTATCTACTTCTAAGCCACTAACATTATCTCTAAAATGATATATTTTACCATCTAAATAATCCATATAAATTCTTAAGTCTCTTTCTACAAGAGCTTCAAAAAGAAAACCAAATGTATTTAAATCCTTCATTAATTTATCTTCAGTAAGATTTAAAAGGGAACAAGCTAAAGAAGGATCAACAAAATGTCTTTTTACTGATTTACCTACTCTTTCAGGAGAACGATAATTTAAACTATATGACTCTTGATTTTTTATTAAATGTAGCCTTTCAAGAAAGTCTAAATAATCCAAAAGTGTAGTTCTACTAGATAATATATCATTACCAGTCTCATATTCTTCAATATCTTTTATAAGAGTTTTATTACTTACTATTGTAGATTCATTTCTTGCTAAAGATTTTAATAACATATTCATTTTATTTTTATCTCTTACTTTATCTTCTTCATCTAATTCTACATTTAATATCGACTCAATATAACTCTTTGGTATTAATGGATAATTTTCTTTCTTCACCTTTAAGCTTTCTGGCCATCCTCCCCTTATCAAGAGACTAGCAAGTTCTCTAATTTTTACTTCCCCAGTATTCTTGTTAATATTTTTATTTTCAAACATATCGGTTATAGAAACAATACCACTTGAATCTCCTGATTCAAAAAGACTCATTGTTTCCATTTTAAGTCTCGCAATTCTCCCTGCTCCAGAATGATACACCTGTTTTCCTTGAATTTCTTTTTTTAATGTTGTAGAACCAGTTAAAATAAAATTACCTGGCCCTTTTCCCCTATCACACTCATGTCTTACCGAATCCCAAATAGAAGGGACAATTTGCCATTCATCTATTAATTGAGGTCTTTCATCTGAAAAAATATTTTTAGGATTTATTAAAGCAAGTCTTTTAGTAGAAGTTTCGGTAACGTAAGATGCACTTTCTGCATGATTTAAAGCAGTCCAAGTCTTACCACACCATTTAGGTCCTTCAATTAAAATCGCTCCAAAAGTTTCTAGATAACGGTCTATTTTCTTATCTATTAATCTTTCTTTATAATCTTTTTCTCTTAAGCTCATAATTTATTCCTCCTGCTATTAACTTACCATAGTTTTAACTATTTATCAAGTTAAATGAACATTTTTTAAGGCTTTTATTGAACACTTTTTAAGGAATCTATTCCGTGAGATTTTGTAATTTTATTCCGTGACTTTTTTTAAGACTCTAAACTTTCTAGATAAGATACTGCCTCATCAAATGTTCCTATTGCCTTAATTTCAATATCATAATCGTTCTTCTCTTTTTCTTTTAATGCTTCTTTATAATTATCTCCTTTAGGCACTAAAAACAAGTCTGCCTTATCTTTTACCGCACCATTTAACTTATATTTAACACCACCGATTTCCCCAACAGTACCATCACTACTTATAGTACCAGTTCCAACTATTTTTAAACCATTAGTTAAATCACAATCAGTTAATTTATCATAAATAGCAAGTGTTAACATTAAACCTCCACTAGGACCACCCTCACTATCTTTAAACTTAAGTTCAACCTTAGGATTAGTCTTATATTCATAAATAGTACTAACAGAAACCCCTGTTACCTTATAATCTTCTCCCTTTTTAACAGTCGCTGTTACATCAACCTCTTTATCATTTCTAATAACTGTTACTTTAATTTTATCTCCAACTTCATAATTTTGTATTTCATTAGTATAATCCTCTACACTATCAATCTCTTTATCATTAACTTTTACTAATTCATCACCTACTCTTAGCCCATCCTCTTCTTTTTCTTCAACATAAATAACATAAAAATGCTTGCGACTTATACTTATCTCTTTACCTGCTTTGTTATACGCTAGCATAATGGCAGTCTGATTAGCATTTTCTAAATACATTCTATTCCTAAACATAATATCTTCACTAGTCTCATCTTCATTTAACTCTACATCCTCTTGTTTTTCTATATCATATCCTGGAATAATATTACCTAATATAAAAGATGCCACATTACCCTCTAATTCTTTTACATAAGCAAAGTTTAAAGACCCTTTACTATTACTATTATCATTATCAATTACTACTCTATCATTAATATTAATAGTCCCTCCCCCTGCATAAATATAATATGGCAATGGAAAAGTAAATACAAAATAACAAACTATTAGTAAAATAATAGTTTTATAATAATCTTTCATAAATTTTTTAAATCTTAAATAAAATTTATTAAACATATCATCACACCTTACTATTACATTATACCAAAAGAAGGTAATTTTATGAAAAGAAAATATCAAGAATTATTAGCAGTACTCATAATACTATTTTTATACTTAGGTATTTTTATTAATCCCACTTTAATTGTAGAAAGTGGAATTTTAAGTATAAATATTTTTAAAAATAAATTATTCCCTTCTATATTTCCCTTCTTTGTCCTAGCATCTCTTCTTTTAGAATTAGGTATAGCCCCTAAAATAAGTAATAAACTAAACCCTCTTTTTAAAAGATTATTTCATGTGGAAGGCAATAGTTCTTTTATTATTTTAGTTAGTATTATATCAGGTTTTCCTAGTGGTTCTAAATATATAAAAGAAAGTCTAAAAAACAAAATTATTGATAAAGATACTGCTAACTATCTTTTAACCTTTACGCATTTCGCTAATCCCCTATTTATATTAGGAACATGTGGAACTATTTTAAATAGCATATCCCTTGCTTATAAAATATTAATTATTCAAATTATCGCTAATCTAATTCTTGGAATAATTCTAAAACCTAAAGAAATAATAACAACTAAAAAAATAAATATATCTAATAACAATACCTTTTTAGAAGCCTTACCTAAAGCGATAAATGATGCTATTAAACTATTATTATTTATGCTAGGAAGTATTACTTTCTTTATGTTCTTTAGTAAATTACTAACTACCTTTCTATCATTAAATCCTTTTTATGAAACAATAATAACAGGCATTCTAGATATGACAAGTGGTATTAGTCTAGTACCAACAATTAGTACTAATAACTATATAAGAGGCTTAATTGTCTTAACATTTATAACATTTGGAGGTTTCTCAGTTCACTTACAAGTAATTAATAATATAAAAGAAGAAAATATCGAATATAAATATTTTCTTCTAGGTAGAGTCTTACAAACTTCTATAGCACTCCTATTATATATTACATTTTAATATATATAATTAACAGGAGCATTTATCATAAAAGAATATGTCCCATTAGGAAAATTAGGATGATTTAAAATAATAGTAATCTTTAAATAACCATTACTACCTGCTAAATATTCTATTTTAGACTCATCAGATAAAGTTAAATCAGGTATATTAGGTATTTCATATCTAATAGTATCACCACTTCTACCATAACTAATAACTCCACTGCTTGGACTAATACTAATACTAGTTTTATAACTACTAGGATTATCAAATGATAAAGTAGCAGAACGTAAAGTACTACTAACATTAGTAACATCAACTAAATGTCCTTGAATTAAATCAGTTTGAATAATTTCTTGAAGATTATTACTATAAGCGATTACTTCATTATTAATCTCTTCTATCTGTTCTCTATTACGATAATTTAATATTAAATTATACATACTAACAACAATAGTAGAAATAATAATAAAACTAACTAATAACTCTACTGATGTAATACCTTTTCTATTTAAATTCATAAGATCACCTAACCTCTAAATAACTCTATATTTCCATATTTATAATCATTATTAGAAACATACTCAATAATTACTCTGTAGTATCCATTAGCAGGAGTTTTACTAGTATTTTTACTATAAGTAGGTAAATAAGAAATATATTCTCTAAATCTTCTAGAAAAAGCACTATTATCTTTAATATAGTTTTTAAACTTAGTAGTTGAATATGTTGTTAAATATATCTTTTCTACATTATTAGAAACCTTAAAAGATTCACAATACATTTGCCAATCATTATTTGTATATATAGAACAATCACTTATATCAACATAACCTTTACTTCTAGCAGATGTATAACTAGATTCAGTAAGTCCTTTTAAGGCTATCATTCTAGCCCAATGAACAATATAAGTAGCTTCTACTGTATCATAGTTCTTATATCTTTCATATTCTCCAATAAGAGGAAAGAAATTAGTATAAAGTAAAGAAAAAATTCCCATAATAAAAACACCAACTATTAATGTTTCTACTAACATAAAACCTTTTCTATTTAACACTTTTTTATCTTTCATTTTTATACTCCCTCTTGTAATTAAGTTATTCTTACTATATAATATATTATAGTAAAAGAATGGAATAAAGTAAAGGGGTTGATACTTTTGGTAACGTATGATATGACAAAAACACCTATTGTTAATGTTGTAGATGATATTATTGCCAATGCTTCAAAAGCAGGTGCTAGTGATATTCACTTTGATCCAAGAGAAAATTCTTTAATGGTTAGAATTAGAATAGATGGAGATTTACAAGATTATACAGAAATACCTAAAATATATGAAAGAAATTTAATTACTAGAATTAAACTTATCGCTAATATGAATATTACTGAAAGTAGATTACCACAAGATGGTTCTATTAAAGGAAATATTAAAGGCATTAATTTAGAAACACGTGTTTCTACTCTACCTACAAATGAAGGAGAAAAATGTGTTATCCGTATTCTTGATTATTCAAGGAGTTTAGAAGGAATAGGCTCTCTTGGTTTTAACGAAGATAATTTTAAAAAGTTAAAGAAGATGATCGCTGAACCTAATGGTATTATTCTAATAACTGGTGCGACTGGTTCTGGTAAAAGTACAACAGTTTACTCTATCTTACAAGTTTTAAATAAGAAAGAAACTAATATTATAACAGTAGAAGATCCAATAGAAATGAATCTAGAAGGATTAAACCAAGTTCAAGTTAATAGTGAAATAGGACTAGACTTTGCAACTGTTTTAAGATCTATTTTAAGACAAGATCCCAATGTTATTCTAATAGGAGAAATTCGTGATAGTGAAACAGCAAAAATAGCAGTTAGAGCATCTATAACTGGTCACTTAGTATTATCTACAATCCATACTAATAACTCTTTAAGTACTATTGAAAGATTACTAGATATGAACGTTGAAAGATATTTATTATCTAGTGCCCTATCTGGTATTATTTCACAAAAGCTTGCTAAAATGATATGTCCTCACTGTCGTATTAAAGAAAAGACTACACCATATCAAAAAAAGGTCTTTAAGATGGCTTTAGATAAAGATGTTGATGAAATATATAATGCTAATCCTGAAGGTTGTGATAAGTGTAATAACGGTTATCATGGACGTATTGCTATTCAAGAAGTATTAATGATTAATGATGAGATTAGAAATGCTTTAAATGAAGAATCTCTAGAAAAAGATGATTTAAATAAATTAGTATATAAATCAGATGTTATTACAATGTTACAAGATGGTCTTTTAAAAGTATTAGATGGCTCTACTTCTTTTGATGAGATATATAAAATTATTGATGTTGATGATGATTTAGATATCTATTGTAAGATAAGAGGCATTAAATATGAAGAAGATATTAAAAAAGAAGAACAATTAGAAGAAGAAAATAAAGTAGAACCCCAAATTATAAACGTTGAAGAAAAAACAAATGATGATGAAATATTATAAAAAGTGAGAATAAATAGTTTCTCACTTTCTTTATTTTGTATCAATTAATTGACAGATTAAAGGGATTATTTTTAGTACCATCACCAGATGTTATTACTACGTTTTGTTTTAGATTTAGGGTTGGGCGTATAGCTTTCAAAGAAGTAACATTACATGAATTACTATATCCAAACCAAGTATAAATACATACAACGGTATCATCAATACCATACGGTGTCAAAGTAAAATATATTGGGAGAGTATTCGTATTATAATTAGCTTCAACATTGGTAAATTGTCCTGACAGTAACTCCCCACCTCTTAATAAACCAACTTTAGCATCTGCTGTACTTGATGTTAATATATTACCATTTTCATCTGTATATTTGGCTAATTTGTATGATGCACCTCTACCTACTGTTCCTAAATACCAAGTTGTACTATCTTCTATCATATCTCTATATGCACTATCTACATAATTTGTTAGATACTCTCCATTTAAAAATGCTCCTATAGTATTTTCACTTGAAAATGTTGTAGCATTACCAAAAGCTAACTTCTTAAATGTCCCTAAATCTTTTAATGGTTCAGCACTTGCTATCTTTGTTCCAGTTCCATTTTCATGACTTACTATTCTATACAAACTATTTTCATTATTACCAAACCGAACATACTCTCCACTGTATCTACCTGAAAGTAAAGTCCCTGATAAATTAGTATCATTATCTCCTTCAAGCTTATATGGATTATCTTTTGTACCATCTCCATCTACAATTTTGACATTAGGCTTTAAATTTATTGATGGACGGACTCCATTTGAACTTTTACTGTCATACCCAGTAGATGTACTGCTAGTAATAGCATAACTATAATCAGGTGAATATGGCGTTAAGGTCCACCAATTAAATTTATTATTTAAATATCCTTTTGAAGGTGTAGTCCCTTTCCAGCTTGTTATATATTCATAAAGGTTAAGTAGTCCTACTGTATTTGTTACAAGTGTTGTTTCAGGAGGCCTTGCTGCCCCAGCACTTGATGTAGCATTCCACTTTGCATCCATTACTATAAATTTTTCAGGTTCTCTTAAATTCCCTAAGAAACCATCTACAGTAGTATCATTTAACCAGTCTTCCATATAACTTCCTTCAAAAACATTACTATCATTATCATAATTAATCGTGCTTATATTCCACTGAGTTACTAACTTAGTTGTCTTCTCTTCATTATTTACACTAATCGCTCTCCATAATTTTCCACTATACCAGACATAATTATTAGGATCTTCTCCTGTTATGAATGTATCATACCCATCATCATAAGTACTTCCACTATTTAAGTTTTCTATAATTACTTTTGATGCTTCTTCTCCTACTCTATCTTTTCCATATACATTTACTTTTACTGCAAAGGTTAAATTTCCTCCATCTCCTTGAGGGTTGTATTCTTCAGTTACATACATTCTAAGTCTATAATCATTAGATTCACTACTATTCATGCTTGAAGTATATAAACTCATCTCTCCTGCAGGGCGACCTGTAAACTTATTAGATGTTGTCTCTTCATTATATACTTCAGGTGTCATTAAAGATTGTTCTTCACCATCTTCTGTTAATCTAGTTAAATATAACTTAATATTAGAACCATCTATTGTCCCTTCTCCTACTTCTTTAGCACTTATTTCATAATTAATATTAACTTCTCCTGTTATTTCACTACTAACTGTAAAGTCAAAGTATTCTCCATCTTTTAATCTTGTTGTCCCTGTCGCATCTGTTGTAGGTAAGGCATTACCTAAAGTGATAGTATTATCACTTTCTTCATAAGTCATAGTAATTGATCCTGTTGTAATCTTGTTAGGAACACTACCTGTTTGACTAAAACTAAATGCTGCATAACTTACTCCTATTATTGCTAGTAACATAATAACTAATATTGCAATTATTATAATATTTTCTTTCTTCTTCATTTTTCTACTCCTCCACTATTTTTTTCTAACATTAAAAAGAACAGAATATAATTATCCTGCTCTTATGTCATAATGAAAGAAAGTAACTAAACTACTATTAAACTGCCCCCCCCCAGGTAACAAGTTGTAAACATAGCATTCTCATATTTTTACCCTCTTTCTACTATTATTATCTATATAATAACATATCTAATAAATCTATTACAAGTTTTTATTAGATTTTTTCTTTTTCTTCTCCACTTTATTAGATCTACCCCATTGCATTACTTTAACATAACTAATTGTACTTATTACAATCATTCCTATATTAAGTAACATAACTAATATTGCAAACAAATTAAATTCGCTAATACCATTTATAAGACTCTCTAATTCATTTTCTATTAAAACATTTCTAGTAGAAAAATAACTTAAAGTAAGTATTAATGTAATAAGAAAATAAAATGTAGAAAATATACCTAACTTAATCTTTTTAAATCTAAAAAACTTATAAGCACTAACTACTTCAATTGCCATAAATAAGAATATAATAACTAAAAATAAATAATTAACCATAACTAACCTCCTAATATAACTCTTTTGGCAATATTTTATCAATTGCCTCATTAATTACTTCAGCACTCTCTTCTAATTGCTCTTCTTCTTCACTAGTTAACTTAATATTAATAACTCTCTCTATTCCTTTTTTACCTATAATACAAGGAGTAGATAAATATACATCATAATTAGTATTATAATTAGATATAGAATATACTTTCTTTAAATCATTAAGAATACATAATGTAAGTTCTAAAAGACATCCTGCAACTCCATCACTAGTATAACCTTTTCTTTTAGTAATAGTACCACCCATATGACGAGTATTATCTTCTAGTTCTTCTTTCTCATCAAGTGATAAAAACCTACTTAAGTTTTCTAAACCTATATTAGCATTACTCCAAGCGACAACTTGACTATCACCATGTTCTCCTAATACATAGATATTTATATCATTTGCTTTTACTTTAATCTTTTTACTAATTAATGATTTTAATCTTGCTGTATCAAGCATACATCCAGTACCTATTACTTTATTATAAGGATAATCTAAGTAATGAGCGATAAGTTCTGTAATAACATCCATTGGATTACTTGCTACTAAAATAATACCATTAAAAGTAGTATCTCTTAATTTATTAGTAATATCAACTACTATCTCATTAGCTTTCTCTAAATCATCCATTCTATTCTTTATAGATTGAGAAACACCTGCTGTTATAACAACAATATCTGCATCATTACAATCACTATAATCACCTAATTTTATATTAATATTATTATCTCTATAAACTAAAGACTGTTCTAAATCAAGAATTTCACCTTCAAGTTTCTCTAGATCTATATCAATTAAGCTTATATCAAGAGCTATATCAGTCATACACAGTTTCTTTAAATATTCTAATCCTACATTACCACAACCTATAATAACAATCCTCTTCATAAGTCAACTACCTTTCTACTATTAGTTTATCACAGAATTAAATAATTATAAAGAAAAAGACAATACATAATCATTATATTGCCTTTTATTTTTCTAATAACCACTCAATTATATTCTTATGTATAATTCCATTCCTTGACAAATTCTCTTTATCTAAAGAAAGAACATACTTAGGTACATCATCACTTAATTCTTCAAAAGCACCAAACTCTCTTTCAATTACTTTATCATTATCTAAAAAGTAAGCTACTTGAATATACATTTTTTCATCCGTTTTAGTAGCAATAAAATCTATCTCTCCTTTTTTAGTTTTTCCTATATATACATCATATCCTCTTTCTAATAATTCGTTATATACAACATTCTCAATAGCAAAACTTTTATTTATTTCAAAGTTATTATTCTTTATCTGTGCTATTCCTAAATCAGTCATATAATACTTATTTAAAGTTTTTAATATTGCCTTACCATGAATGTCATATCTATAAATTTTATTAATTATTAAAGCTTTACATAGAGCATCTAAATAATTATATAAAGTTTCAGTAGAAACACTTCTTCCTTCAGTCTTTAAAAAATTTATAACATTATCAGCAGAAAATTCTCTTCCTGTTGTATCAACAACATATTGTAATAGCAAATTAAATAAAACTATATCTTTAAGTCCTAGTCGTTCTACTACATCCCTTAAAATAATAGAATCGAACACACTATGAAGATAATCTTTTATATTGATTTCATCATTAAACTGAACCCTATTTGGAAGTCCTCCCCACTTTACAAAATTCCAAAATGTTTCTTCATTATTAGGATCTTTTGAAGATAGTTCCGTAAATTCTTTATAACTTAAAGGATAAATATTAAATAAAACATACCTTCCAGATAAAACAGTAGAAAGTTCCTTTGATAAAAGCTTACTATTAGAACCAGTTATAAATATACTTATATTAGAAAGAGATGCTCGTAGCGAATTTACAACTGTCTCAAATTTTTCAACCCTTTGTATCTCATCTAAAAATACATAATAAATTTTATCATCTTTAATACTATCTTTAATATATTTATTTAACTTTTTATAGTCTTGTAACTCTTCAAATTCTACAAGTTCAAAATTAACATATATAATATGGTTTTCATTAACACCTTTATCTTTTATTTCTTCTACTATCTGATTAAGAATAACAGACTTACCACATCTTCTTATTCCTACCAATATTTTCACTAAATTAGAATCATAAAATCCTCTAATTCTTGACAAGTAAACTTCTCTTTTTAACATCTTTATCACCTATTTTTATTTTATATTTATATAGTATTTTTGTCAAGTTATTTCGTCGAAACGAAATAACTTTTTTTAATGGTAATTACACTTCTTTACTTTTAACAGCATTAAATAATTTACCCCATACATTTTCATTAGAATAGTTAAGGATTACTACTTTATATCCTTTAATATAAAGTATATAAAATTAATAATAGAAATAACTAAGGTATTATTCAAAAAAATGAGCTTTTAAATAACCTCATTTTTGCTAACAATATAAATTTATTTCATATTATCATTGAAAATTAATTTGACAACTACATTAATATCCTCATCACTAATTTTACTTTCAAAATTTAAACTCTGAACCATTGCTGAATACTCTACATTATCTTTTAATAATTTAGTTAACTCTTTAGAATAATATCTTGGAACATAGCCTAAATGATAATATTTATTATTCTTATCAAGAATAACTTTAATAGCATATTCATCATATAAATTATTAGGTTCTAATTCTAATAATAATTTATCATTTACACTTATTAATTTTAAACATTTTTTAACATCAGAACAATGTCTAGTACCTGCAACATCAAATTGCACTTTAACTTTATCAAAAGTTGGAACAAACTCATAATTATCTGTTAATAATCTACCTTTAGTAGCTCTTAAAATTTCTAATTTTGTAGAATCTTTTTCTAATCCATAGACATTTAAAATTTCAAGATAATCTGGTCTAGCAGGGTTAGGTAGCCTAGTCTCAATGTTTGCAAATAACTCTTTATTACTATATTCTTTATGAATATCTTCAAATCCTGGAAAAAATTCAAAACCATTTTTTCTAGCATCGTTTAATTCTGGGTTAACGTATTTAAAAATATACTGCTGCTTATTATAAGTAAGAACTCCTATTTTATATCTTCTTCTTGTTTTAGGATCCTTCCAAATTAACCACATTTCATTATCCATTGATATCACCCCTTATATTTATAATAATATCTCTTCTTTTTAAAAGATAACTAATTAGAAGTTCTATAACTTAGAGAATTGCAAGATAAATATTACACATCTTTACTCTTAAAAGCTTTAAATAATTTACTCCATACTTTTTCATTAGAATAGTTAAGGATTCCTACTTTATATACTTTAATACCAAAATGTAATATTAAATAGATAAAGATAACAAGTACTATAATAGAAATAACTATATCAATTAACCCTATCTCTCCCATCATATAAAGGCTAGGACTAACAAATGATGATAAGAATGGTACATAAGAAAGTATTCTAATTAATAGTGAACCATTAAACATACCAGCCATCATCGCCAAGTAATATCCTCCTAAAGAAAGAAATACTAAAGGAGTTTGTAATTGACTAAAGTCTTCCATATTAACAGTCATTGATGCAAGGATACCTGCAACTATTGAATATGCTAAGAATGATAAAACTATTAATATTAAGGTTAAAGGTATAACATAAATTAATTTCTCTATAAAACCTGATGCTACTAAACTATCAAAAATAGATGTAACTTCACTAGGTAGTGACATACCAGTACTTAACATATTAGTACTTATTAATAAACCTAAACACGCATAAACTACTAAGAGTAATCCTTGGACTATAACAAAGATATTACTAGCAAGTATTTTAGACATTAAATGTTGTTTAGGAGAAACATTAGAAATAATTATTTCCATACTACGAGTTGTCTTCTCTTCACATATTTCCCCTCCTACCATTTGAATTAAAATCATTGTTAACATAAAGAATGGTAATATAATAGTTGGAAAAACACTACTCATAATAAGTCCCATATTCTCATCTACATTATTACTTTCATTAAGTACTACTCTATCTATTGTAACAGGACTAGATATATTATTTAATGTTGCAGCATCTATATCATTAACAGCCATACCAATAGTAGTTTTAGTAGAATTTAAACTCTGAGATAAAACCTGATAAGTTAGTGTATCTATCTTCTCATTAGAAGTAACCTTAGCCTTCAAGTATTCTGTACTATCACTATTTAATTCTATCAATATCTCATCATCTTCAAGGTTTTCTTTTAATTTTTTAACATCTTTTTCACTCTTTTTAACTGTTACTTTTACATCTTCTTCATCAGAGTTTATTGTACTTGCATAACTTTCTATATTCTTTTCAAATAGACTATAACTATTAGTATTATTATCTACAACAATTATCTTAGTCTTACTATCAAAATCTCCTCCAAAGAAAGATACTATAGAATTAATATTCAAGAAAAGAACTATTGCAACTGCAAGTATTACATTTGTAATAACAAACCATTTAGTTTTAAACTTTTTTCTTAAACTAACTTTAGTTAAATAAAGAAATTTTCTATTCATGGATACCCCCTACTTTCGCAATAAAGATTTCATTAAGTGTTGGTTCTACTACATCATACTTAGTAATATTACAGTTTTTAACTAAAGAAAAGATCTTAGGAGCGACTATCTTATCTTCAATCTTAACTTCTATTTCTCCTCTTACTTTAGAAACACTTATTACCCCTTTAACTTTCTCAAGTTTTAGAAGAGGTAAATCATCTCCTCTTAACATAATATTTTTAATACCAAAATCTTCTTTTATAGTCTTTAAATCACCACTTACAACTGGATGTCCTTTTACAAGAATAACTAACTTCTCACAAAAGTCTTCTATATATTCCATTTGATGTGATGAAAAGATAATAGAACATCCTTCTTTTTGTAAATCATAAATAGCATCTTTCATCATCTTAACATTAATAGGATCAAGTCCTGTAAAAGGCTCATCTAATATTAATAGTTTAGGATGATTAATAATTGCAGAAATAAACTGAATCTTTTGTTGATTACCTTTAGATAGTTCTTTAATCTTTCTATTTTTATAACTAGCGATGGAAAACCTCTCTAACCATTTATCTATATCTTTTTCAATAGTTCTCTCATCAAGTCCTTTTAATACTCCATAAAATGTTAATTGTTCTAATACTGTAAGTTTAGTTAAAAGACTTCTCTCTTCTGTAACAAAGCCTATTTTATCAGTCAAATTATAATCAATTTTCTTACCATCAAGTAAAACTTCTCCACTATTCGCTTCAATTAGACCCATAATAATTCTAAAGGTTGTAGTTTTTCCTGCCCCATTCTCTCCTAATAAGCCAAATATCTCTCCATCTTTAACTGTAAAAGAAAGATCAGAAACTGCCTTATTATTTCCATAATATTTTGTAATGTGTTTAACTTCAAGCATTTTCTTTCTCCTTTTGTAACTCTATATTATAACGATTAACTGCATCTTTCCAACTTGGTAATAACTCAAAGTTCTCTTCTAATTTAGATTTATCTAATCTTGAATTTCTAGGACGATATGCCTGCTTAGTACCAGTAATTTCTAAATACTCTTCTGTTGTAACTTTATTTACTTTAACGCATTTTTTATTAGATTCAAAGATATACTCTGCAAATTCAGCCCAACTACAATACTCACTATTAGTAACATTGTAAGTACCAAATTTATCACTACAAGACATATCAACTAAAATTTTAGCAAGATCAACTGTATAAGTAGGGCTACCAATTTGATCATCTACAACATTTAACTCACTATGATTCTCTGCTAGTTTTAACATAGTTCTAATAAAGTTATGACCATTAATTCCAAATACCCAAGATATTCTTGTAATAAAGTGTTTAGGATTACGTCTAACTTCTTCTTCACCTAAGAATTTAGTCTTACCATAAACACTCTTAGGATTAACTTTATCTTCTTCAGTATATAATCCTTCTTTAGTACCATCAAAAACATAATCTGTTGACATATATATAATAGTTGCACCTACTTCAAGGGATGCATCTACAACGTTTTTAGTACCAACTACATTAACATTATAGCAAGCATCACGCATATCCTCTGCTTTATCTACGGCAGTCCATGCTGCACAATGAAATATTACATCAGGTTTAAAGTCATTAACAACTCTATTTACCTCTTCTCTATCAGTAATATCCATCTCTTCTTTATCAATAGCAAAAATATCTTCTTCCTTAACTCCTCTTTTTAATAACTCACGTTTTACATCATAACCTAATTGTCCTTTATATCCAGTAATTAAATATTTCATAGTTATCTCCTTTCAAATAACACTTTAGAATCTCTAAGTCTAGGATGTTTACCATCTTTTTCTGATAATATAGGACTAGTTATACCATTATCTTTAAACATCTCTTCCCAATTTATGCCAAGATCAGGATCATTCCAAAGTATTCCTCCTTCTTTATCTGGAGCATAATCATTATCAACTAAATACTGAAAGATTGTATCATCTTCTAAGGAAATAAATCCATGAGCAAAACCACGAGGTACAAATAACTGTCTATTATTATCTTCTGTTAATTTAACTGCTGTATACTTTCCATAAGTAAGAGAATTTTTTCTAATATCAACAACTACATCAATAGCAGAACCTTTAATAACTTCAACTATCTTCGCTTGACACTTAGGATCTTCTTGAAAATGAAGTCCTCTAACTACACCCTTACTACTTTTACTTCTATTCGCTTGTTTTACTCCCATAAAACCTAACTCTTTTAAATTAGATTCTATATAATATGGAGAAAAATATCCTCTTTCATCTCCAAATCTATCTGGTTCTAAAATATAACAATCTAATAAATTAGTTTCTATTAACTTCATCTTACTTCTCCTCTATAATTTCCATTAAATGTTTTCCATAAGTATTCTTTTTCATTAATTTAGCCGCTTCTAATACTTTCTCTTTACTTAACCAGCCATTTTTATAAGCAATCTCTTCAGGGCAACAAATAGTAATATTTTGATGTTCTTGGATAGTTGCCACAAAGTTAGTCGCATCAAATAAACTTCTAAAGGTTCCTGTATCAAACCAACCATATCCTTCATTTAAAGTAATAACATTTAATTTAGATTCATTTAAATAAAGTTTATTTAAATCTGTTATCTCTAATTCTCCTCTTTTAGATGGCTTTAAACACATCGCTTTATCAATTACAGAATTATCATAGAAGTAAAGTCCTGTTACAGCATAATTACTCTTAGGGTTATCTGGTTTTTCTTCAACACTTAACACTTTACCATCCCTATCAAATTCAACTATACCAAAACGTTCTGGATCATGAACATGATATCCAAAAACAGTAGCATTCCCTTTACTAGCATCTTCTTTTGCCTTCAATAATTCATTTTTTAAATTAGGTCCATAAAAAATATTATCACCTAACACCATACAACATGTATCGTCTCCAATAAAATCTTTTCCCAAGATAAAAGCTTGAGCAAGCCCATCTGGACTAGGTTGTTCTTTATAAGAAAAATTAACTCCAAACTTAGAACCATCTCCTAATAATTCCATAAATCTAGGTAAATCTTTAGGAGTTGATATTATTAAAATATCTCTAATTTCCGCTTGCATTAATACTGATAAAGGATAATAAATCATAGGCTTATCATAAATTGGCATTAACTGTTTACTTGTAACTTCAGTTAAAGGATAAAGTCTAGTTCCACTACCTCCTGCTAAAATAATTCCTTTCATTTCTTAAAACCTCCTCTTATAAATATTCTAACATATAAAGTAATCAGTGTTAATCTAATTGTTAATCTTAAAAGAAATTTCTCTAAACTACTAGCATGATTATAAGTAGTCTCAAAATACATTTGACTTTGCTTTAGTATTTTATATTTATTTATACGATTAATGCTTTTATCAATACTAACAGAATGATCATGAATAATAGTAACATTATTATTAACTAATATTTTATATCTAGTATGTTTAAGTTTACTTGCCATAATATTTTCTTCATAGTATAAAAAAGTATTCTCATCAAAAAAGCCCATTTTCTTTAATACTTCACTCTTGATTAAAAAGAAACAAAAAGATATTACTTCTACATCACTCATCTCACCTTTATAATGCTCTTCATCATAATATAATTTTTTACTAAACCTCTTCCCTATAAAAGGTAAATTACTAAGTATTTCATCAGTAGGACTAGGTAACTTCCAACCTCTATTTAACTCTCTCTGTTGAAATATAACTGGTCCTACAAGACCAACATCACGTTCATCTAGAGTGTTTTTTAACTCGACTAAATTAGCATTACTATTAATAATAATATCAGAGTTAGAAAAGATAATATCAACATTAGAAAAATCATCTATCGCTTTTTTAGCACCTATATTTAAAGCGGAAGCAAAACCTTTATTACTAGATGTTTCTATTACTTCATATCTTTTAATATTTAATTTTTTTAACTCTTCATAAGAGTTATCAGTAGAATGATTATCAACCACATAAATCTTATCTATTACTTTATAGTCTTTAATATTATCAAGAAGTCTTTTCGTAGTTTTATAATCATTATAATTAATAATAACAAAAACTAATTTTCTCATTATACCACCTCTTTCTTAGTTAAAATAAGTGCGACAAAAATACTAACAGATGGTGCTAACAAGACATGACCTGTAATTAGTGATAATAATA
Source organism: uncultured Bacilli bacterium (assembly GCA_944331955.1). Classification (GTDB taxonomy): domain Bacteria; phylum Bacillota_I; class Bacilli_A; order RF39; family UBA660; genus Onthousia. Next base: position 61,679 of record CALVIY010000001.1, on the reverse strand, counting down.
TAATTAAGGAAAGTGATAAATAATTACATATCTTATAAGAATTATCTTTTAATCTATAAGTATGTTTAAAGGCTTTACAAAGGAAATAGATAACTACTCCCATATAAATAACAAAACCTACTATACCATGTCTAAATAAAATATCAAAATAATCCATTTCAATCATCTTAGTACTAGCATCATCAGTTCCATAATTTTCTATATAACCAATACCAAATATCTTCTCTAAAGTACTAGCATCTTTATAGCTATTAAAGGTATTACCTAAAAATTTAAGTCTTGAACTAAAGACAAAGTGATCAAATAACTCATAGTCAGTAAACACTTCCATAACATTATCAACACCTAAAAAGTCTAAATGTATTTCTATATTTTTATAAAAAGCAGTTCTAGGTAAATAAAAGCTTATAAATAATACAAATAAAATTAATGTTACTACAAGAATAGAAAGAACTTTATATAATCTTTCTTTGGCTAAGTAGATTATATAAATAAATAGAATAACTCCAAGTATAAGAACAAAAGATAAAAGTGGTCCTTTAGTACCTATACTTAAAATATCAAAGACTAAAACTCCTACTAAAAGAATAGTTAAGAAAAAGTTCTTTTTATTATAAAGATAGAGTAAAAAGAAAGGCATTAATATTGAGATAATAGCACTAATTTCATTAGCAGTGTTAAAAAAACCAATACTTCCCTCTTTACTAACTGCATAACTATCAAAACCTATCCCTAAGATATCAGGAATAAAGATACCTAAAAGGTAAATGATATAAACAGTAACTATAGTCTTATTAGTAATAAAGGATTTATTCTCTTTAACAATAGCATAAAAACTAAGTAATAAAATTGGTAAATAAAAGGTTTTAAGAGCATTCTGTCCTTCATATAATAAGACAGATATATCTTTATTAACAATAGTTAATACTAAAAAAATAAGAAGATATATAAAGATACTACCTAATATTAATAACAAGTATTTCTTATCTTTATCTTTATATATGAATATAAGATAGAAAACACATATTAAAATAATTATAAATCTAACTACCATTCCAATAGTAAAATTGATATTTAAAGCTTGTATCATGCATGCTGTTAACATATCAAAAAGTGGACTTAGTATTAAGAATAATTCTATTAACTTTATTATATTTTTCTTCATAGTCTAAACCTTTCTAACTACTTTTATAATATCATATAAAAGGATAATAAAAAAGAAATTAAAAAAAATTGCCATTAATTTGACAATTTTATTTATAATTAGTTTCTTTAATTATATAAATAGGACGTCTTTTTACTTCAGTATATGTTTTAGATAAGTATGCTCCACTAATTCCTGTACAAAATAGTTGAATACCACTTAAGAAAAACATAATACATACAAGTGATGGCCAACCATCTACAGGATCACCAAAGATAAGAGTTTTAATAATGATGATAATGATAGCAACTATAGAAATAAAACAAAATAACACTCCTACAATTGTAGAAATTGTTAGCGGTACTGTAGAAAATCCCACAATAGCATCAATCGCATATACAAAAAGCTTAAAGAGACTCCATTTACTACTTCCTGCTACTCTTTTAGGGACCTTATAAGTTATCCATTTTGTTTCAAAACCTACAAAACTAAAAATACCTTTACTATAACGATTATATTCTTTTAACTCTAAAACAGCATCTGCCATTTGTCTTGTCATAAGCCTAAAATCTCTTGCACCAGGTACCATTTCAGTCTTTGATAATTTAGATACTAATTTATAATAACAACTAGTAAAAAATCTTCTAAATATACCATATTCTTTATGTTCATCTGTTTTCAATCCTACACAATCAATATCTTCTTCTTTTATAATTCTATACATTTCTTCAATAAACTCTGGTGGATCCTGTAAATCAACATCAAGTAAAGTTACATAATCACCAGTACTATGTTCAAGACCTGCATAAATAGCCGCTTCTTTACCAAAATTACGAGAAAAAGAAATATATTTAATTTCCTTTTTAGAATTAGCAAGAGTTTTTATTTCTTTTAGAGTATTATCATTAGATCCATCATTAATAAATAACAACTCAAATTTAACTTGTTTCATCTTATTCATAATTTTACTAATTTCCCTATAAAAAAGAGGAATAGCAGCCTCTTCATTATAACAAGGAACAATTATTGATATTTTATCCATAACATCACTGCCTTTACTTTAATAAAATTTTATCTACCTATTGAATAATAATTTATTCCTTTTTCTTTCATAACAACTGGATTATAACAATTTCTACCATCATAAACGTTTACTTTTCTCATATGTTTTAAATAGTTATCTATATTATAATCTTTTATTTCTTGCCACTCTGTCATTATTAACACTGCATCACTATCTTTAATCGCATCATCTATAGTATTAGCATAATTTAACTTATCACCATAAATAGCTTTTACTTTTGAAGTTGCAATAGGATCATATACTGTAATAACAGCATCATAATCTAATAACATATCTATATTTACAAGAGAAGGCGCTTCTCTTAAATCATCTGTCATAGGTTTAAAAGATAAGCCTAATATAGTTACTTTTAGATTTTTTAAAGACTTAAAATCTTCTCTTAATTTATCAAATAATACTAACTTTTGTTTTTTATTTATTTCAATACAATCTTTTACTAGTTTTAATTCACAATCATTTATTTTACTAAGCCAGTGTAAAGCTTTAGTATCTTTAGGAAAGCAACTACCACCATAACCTATACCTGGTTTTAAAAATAATGAACCTATTCTTTTATCATAACTCATTCCCTTAGTAACATCATCAATATTAGCACCTACTTTACTACATAGATTAGCTATTTCATTGATATATGATATCTTTAAAGCTAAAAAATCATTTGATGCATACTTAACCATCTCAGCACTTCTTCTGTCCATTTCAAGATAAGGAACATTATAAGGTTCTTTAGTTAATGGTTCATATAACTCTCTCATAATACTAAAGGTATTTTCATCTTCTGCTCCCACAACAATCCTACTAGCATATAAAGTATCATGTATTGCAGTTCCTTGTGCTAAAAACTCTGGATTACTGGCAACAGTAATTTTAATATCATCTCTTTTAGAAGAAAAATACTTTTCAATATCATCATTTGTACCAATAGGAACAGTTGACTTAATAACTACTACTAAATCTTTAGATGCATATTTAATAATATTATCACAAACATTATATACATAATCTAAATTAGCACTACCATCTTTTCTTTCTGGAGTACCAACTCCTATTATAATAACATCACTATCAGCATAACAATTATTATCTGTTGTAAAATTCAAATTATCTTTAGATAAAGATAAATATTTATCTAAATCTTTTTCATATATTGGACTTTTACCACTCTTTAGTAAATCTATTTTATTACTATCAACATCTATACAAGTCACTTTATTACCTATATAAGCTAAAACAACACCTGTAATTAATCCTACATAACCAGTTCCTGCTACTACTACTTTCATTATTTATCACCACCATAAAACTCTTTATACCATTTAACAAACTTACTTAACCCTTCTTCTAAAGATGTCTTAGGCACAAATCCTGTTTCTTTAGTTAAATCTGTAATATCAGCATAAGTCTGATAAACATCTCCAGGTTGCATAGGTAAATAAACTTTTTTAGCATCTTTACCTATTTCTTTTTCTAATATTTCAATAAACTTACTAATTTTAACAGGATGATTATTACCTATATTATATATTTTATAAGAAACACCATTTTCATCTTTTAAAGGGACTTTATCTAATAGTTCAATTATTCCTTCTACAATATCATCAATATAAGTAAAATCACGATACATATCACCATTATTAAATACTTTTATCTCTTTATCATCTATAATATTTTTAGTAAAAGAAAAATAAGCCATATCAGGTCTACCATAAGGACCATAAACTGTAAAAAATCTTAAGCCGGTTACTTTTATATCGTATAAATTACTATAAGCATAAGCTAATAACTCATCACTTTTCTTAGTCGCTGCATATAAACTAACTGGTTGATCTACTTTATCATCAGTAGAATATGGTACTTTCTTATTTTTACCATAAACAGAACTAGATGATGCAAACAATAAATGCTTAACAGGATAATTTCTGCAACACTCTAATATATTGTAAAATCCTATAATATTAGAAACAATATAAGAATCTGGATGATCTATACTATATCTAACACCGGCTTGAGCAGCTAGATTAATTACTATATCAAAGTTGTTTTCCTTAAAAATATTTTCTAATTCTCCTTTATTAGATATATCTATCTTTCTGAAAGAAAAACTACTGTTTTTCTCTAATATTCTAAGACGTTCCTCTTTTAATTTAACATCATAATAATCATTAAGATTATCAATTGCCATAACTTCATAATTTAAATCTAATAATCGTTTAGTTAAATGAAAACCAATAAAACCGGCTCCGCCAGTTACTAATATTTTTTCCATAAACAAATCCTTCCTCAATAAATACTACACAAACAACTATATTTTACCACATTTTTATAAATTAAAAAATAACTTGTCTAAATTTTCACAAGTTATTATAGCAATTATACTATTCCAAAAACATTTTCCTAGTCACAAAATTAAATATCATAACTATAGATGTAGCGATTATTTTAGCAAGTAGATAATATATACTTAAGAAATCTACACTAATCCACATAATTAAATCATTTAGTAAAAGTCCCATTACACTAAATACTATAAAAATGATAAATTGTTTCTTGGCATCTTTTTCTTTATTAACATCAAATACCCATTTAACACTTGCAATATAGTTATATATAACAGAAATACAAAATGACAAAGTATTAGAAACAAGTACTGGAAAATGACAAAATTCTCTAAATATATAAAGAAAAGCAAAATCAATAACTGTCGCAATTCCACCGACGATAGCAAATTTAAAAATCTGAATAAGTAAATTTTCATGTTTTTTTGAAAGTTTTATATGAAACTTTTTTAACATATTTCTAACAAATTTATCCATAATCACTTACTATCCTCTTTTACATTATTATTAATCTCTGCTTTTACATAAAACTTATTTATAAACTTTGCAATAGCCTCTGGCCAAAATTTTTTTAGCATTTCTAAATCTTCTTTAGTCCTAGTATGTTCATTTATTATTTCAGTAGTAGTAGACTCTTCATGTATTCTATGACCCATGTATTTTTTTGGTATATAAATAAATCTACCTTTAAGTTTTGATAATTTCTCCCAAGCAAGCCAATCTATATCAGCTTTCATATCACTTTTAAACTTATCCTTAGGAACATTTTTAGTAACAAACGTAACTGCAGGACAACATATTGCACATCCAAATCTCAACGCTCCTCGTTTAAAGAATTTATATTTATTTAAAGCTTTAAATCGCAAAGGAAATAACAAGATTCTCTTAATTTTAAGATTTAAATTAGTCATTTCCTTAACTTCATTCTTTACTTCAAAATAATCAGTAAATATTATAATAGAATCTTTACACTTATCATAAGCATTAATAACTGATTCGGCATAATTATATTCATAAATATCATCTTGATGAGCGATAGTAACTAAATCTGCTTTAACACAATTAGAAGCGAAATCAAAATCATACCCTATTCCTTTAGATTCTTTATTCTTAATAACTTTTAATTTATATTTTTTTGCCATATTACTTATATAATCATTAGGAGTTGAAGTAGCAATTACAACATTTGTCTTAACACTCTGATTCAAAACTGATTTAATACAAGACTCTAATTTATCTGACTCTTTATAGGCCAAAACCACAAATACATGCTTCATAATATCACTTTTCTACACTACTCAAAAATCTAGTATATACTTCCTTTCCCAAAACTCTAATTAATTTTCATAAGATTATCTATAAAATTAACAACTTTCCCATCAATATATCTAACCACTTTAATTTTATATACAAGTTTAAAGATTAATCTTCTAACTATCTCAATTAATAAACAAGCAACAAATATAATGATAGCAACTATCAAAACCTTAAGAATAATTGCTTTACCAAAGATATCATTACCATCATAAATTCCCGTCCAGATATAAATACTATTTTTAACAGCTTCCGTTTCATGAATAATATAAACCCCTAAAACTAAAGAAGCGATATAATTAACAAATTTATTAGTAAATTTAAATGTTCCAAAAAGCATAAATAAACTAACAGATTGTATAATTACAAGTGGATTACTATAATAATATTTATGGTTTATCAGATTACTTCCTATTGAATTTAAAATATTACTATCAAGTCCAACTAAATATTGAGCAAAATAATATAACATAACATTAGCTATAAAAGAGAAAAGAAAAATATTAAAATATATCAGTTGTTTTTGATGTTTATTTAAGTTCTTCATAAATTCATTATTTAAATTATATTTTCTAACATATGCTCCAATAAAATAAAGTAAAATATAATGTGTAACAGTATACCCATTAGTATCATACATCAAACTATCAGAAAAAAATGGAAAAATAGAAAAGCATAACAATAATACTATAATCAATCTTTTCAAAGTTACCCTATCTGCACTAGATATAAATTTGTTTAAAAAAGGACTTAACATATAAACAATAATATAACACTGAATATACCATAAAGAACTAAAGTTATAAAATAGTATACTCTTTAAATATTCCACATTAGAATACTCTACAAGACCAGTTAAATAAAGAAAAGTATTAATAACAAAATTATAAAATGCTATTTCAAAAATTAAAGAAAGTAATTTCTTTAATTTAAATGTAGATTTACTTTGATAATACCCAGTTATAAGCATAAACACACTAACATGGAATATTGATAATAATAAAACACAGTTCATAAAAAAGCTAACAGAACCACTTGTCTTCAAATTAACTTCACCATGCATTATAACATGCCATAGTACAATAAAAAACATTGAAATTATTCGTAATAATTCATAATTTGACTCTCTTACTTTCATAATATTGCCCCCCAAAATTTAATTTCAAGACAATATAAAGTCCGTTGCATCTTTAAGATTTCTTTTACTAACAAACTTTTTACTATCCTTATTTAGAAGTATACCACAAATTGGCGAATTCATGCAAATAGCAAGATCTCTTTCATTATCACCAATAGCAAAAGACTTATCTAAATCTATATTATATTCATCTATTGCCTGATAAAACAAACCTAATTTAGGCTTTCTACAATCACAACCATCTAAATCAGTATGAGGACAATAATAAACTTTAGTAATATTTACTCCCTTATCTTTTAGTTGTTTTAGCATATAGTTATTAAATTCATTATATTCATCTAATGTAAAATACCCTCTTCCAATACCAGATTGGTTAGTAATAATAATTAAAAGATAACCAGCTTCACTTAATCTTTTTAATGATGAAATAACACCTGGTAAAAACTTTAATTTATCTTTCTCATAAACATATCCAAAGTCATAATTAATAGTACCATCTCTATCTAAAAACACTGCTTTATTTTTTTTCATATACTTTTAAAATTCTTTCTATAATTTTAGTAGTAGATAAATTCTTTTTTAGTTCAATGAACTTTAATTCACCACCGTATGAATCTATAATTTTCTTCTCAGGTATCTCTTTACCTTTCCAATCATCACCTTTAACACAAATATCTGGTTGAATTATACTAATTAATCTTTCTGGAGTCTTATCATCCATTAAAACAACATAGTCTATAACTTCTAAAGAACAAAGCATTTTTATTCTATCTTTTTCAGATATTATAGGTCTTAAATCTCCTTTATTATCTTTAACAGATTTATCACTATTAACTGCAACTATTAATATATCTCCCATTTTTTTCGCTTGTTCAAATGATGAAATATGTCCTGCATGTAATAAATCAAAACAACCATTTGTAAAAACTATTTTTTTATCTTTTTGTTTTAATTCATCTGCAACGTTTTTAATAGTAGAAACATCTAATAATTTAAAATTAGTATCATCTAACTCTTTAGAAATTAATTCATCCATAGTCAAAGTACTAGTACCAAACTTAGAAATAACAACAGATGCTGCCAAATTAGCAAGTACACATGTATCACTAATATCAAAATTAAGAGCCTGTAATATTCCTATTGTTGATATAACGGTATCTCCTGCTCCAGATACATCAATAACTTCTTTTGCTTTAGCAGGAAAATCTTTCTTAGTATCGTTTTCTATTAGACTTAAACCTTTTTCAGATCTAGTAACAATCAAATATTTTAAATTTAAAGCTTTAGCAAGTTTAACTCCTTCTTTAAGAATATCTTCTTCACTCTTAACAGGAACTTTCACTGCTTCCATAAACTCTTTCATGTTTGGTGTACATAAAGTAGCACCTCTATATTTACTATAGTCATTACCTTTAGGATCAACTATAACAGGAATATTTTTTTTCTTAGCATTATCAATAATTAAACTAGCATATTCTTTATTTACTGCTCCTTTAGCATAATCAGATATAATAATAGCATTAATATCTTCTAAAATGTTTGCCATATTATCTTTTAAATAAAGATAATATGAACTAGGTAAATCTTTAACTTCTTCTTCATCAATACGCATAAACTGATGAGTCTTAGAAACAACTCTTATCTTTTGAATAGTTTTAATCTCTGGATATTGTTTAAAAAAAGTAGTATCAACTTCTTTATCTAAAAAGGTATTATAAATAAAGTTACCTGCTTCATCATATCCAGTACAACCAAGAGCTCTAACACTAGCCCCTAATGAAATTAAGTTATTTATAACATTCCCTGCTCCTCCAAGTTTTACTTGGCTCTTTTCATAGTTAATAACAGGAACAGGAGCCTCAGGAGAAATTCTTTTAACACTACCAAAAATATATTTATCTACTATATAATCTCCAAACACTAAAATCTTAACATCTTTAACTTTTTCTAATTTTTCTATATCCATACATCTTTTCCTTTCTAAATATATTAATTATTTTCATCAAGTAATTTCTCAATCTTTTTAAAAGCATAATTAACTGTAATTTCATTAAGACATGGCCATGTTTTATCATCTTTATTTAAATATGGACATCTATTATTACAATTTTTACAACTTTTATCTTTTACAATAACACATGGTCTTTTATATTTCTCTTTATTAGGAAAATCATATAAAGCATATCTATCATAAGTATAAGCACCTGCAATAAGAGCACAGTTCACTTCTTCAATAACCGCGATATGATAAGCACTTGTATCATTAGTAATAACTAACTTTGCTTTCTTAATTATATCTATATAATCATTTAAACTAGTCTTCAATACTAAGTTTAAATAAGGAATAGAAGTATCAAGTTGTTCTACTAACTCATTTATCGCTTCTAAATCAGTTTGTGTTCCAACTAATACTAATGTCATATTAGTCTTTTGATAAACTTTTTTTGCTAGTTCTGCAAAACGATTAATAGGCCATCTTTTAAGTCCAATACTAGCACTAGGAAAGATTATAAAATAATCTTTTGGAAGCTCTAACTTTGTAGGAGTTGTCTTTAGTTTCTGAAATCCTAATGGTATTTTATTCTCTTTACCTGCTAACTTATTAAAGAAAATATTATAATACTCAAGAAGTGAAACATCCTTCTTATCAAGTTCTATAATTCTATTATATATTTTCTTAATCTTTCTTCTACTAATATAAACTTTAGAATTATTATCTATATAACCAATCTTTTTATTACCAACAGCAATTCTTGTATACAAAACATTAGTAGTATATTCAAATATACCAACAGGATCAATTATAATATCATAATAATTTTCTCTAATAATCTTAAAATTTTTAATTCTTTCTTTCAAATTAACTGTAGCCTTATTACAATCTATAGCAATTATCTTATCAAAAATATCATCCTTATCATATAATTTATCTATACCCTTTTGACAGATAAGAGTAATATCATATTTATTTTTAGGATATATTTTTCTAAGATAGATAAGAGAACATCTAAAAATTACCCCATCACCAAACGCTAAATTATATATTATTAAGACTTTCTTTTTTTTGGAATGTTTATATTTAGGTTTTTTAATAAATAAAGATAATACTGCATCACTATAATACATCAAAGCTTTCATTTTTCTAAATAAAGAATATTTTTGGGTTAAATTAGTTAATTTACTAAATAAAGATGGAATATAAGTTTTATTGTTTTTCATAATAATCTTTTAAACTTCTTTCTACTATTTCACAAATAATATGTATTGACATAATATGATGCTCTTGAACTCTAGCAGTATCTTTATAGTTAAATACTAAGCAAACATCACAAATCTCTTTCATAAGTCCCCCATCTTTACCTACTAACCCTAAAACAGTCATTCCTTTATTTTTAGCTTCCTTAATCGCTTCTATAATATTTTTAGAATTTCCACTAGTAGAAATACCAATAAAAACATCATTTTTATTTCCTAAAGCCTCTACTTGTCTTGAAAAAACTTTATCATAACCATAATCATTTGCAACAGCAGTTAAAATTGAAGTATCAGTTGTTAAAGCAATAGCAGGATAACCACTTCTTTCTAATACAAACCTTCCTACAATTTCTGCTGCAAAATGTTGTGCATCAGCAGCACTACCACCATTTCCTGCAATTAAAATCTTGCCATCATTTTCTAAAGAATTAATTATGATATTAGACATATCTATAATTTTATCTTCAAAGTCATTTTTAGATAGCGACTCTAAATTTTCTTTTTCCTCTTCTAATACTCTTCTTATTACTTCCTTCATTATCTATACCTCCATTAATATAATTTTTATAAAATAAATAAGAACTACAAAACTGTATAATCATAGAAATTGCATACGTAAGTGAAGCTCCCATTATAGAAAACTTATTTATAAGTAATACTGCTATTATAGTTGTTAAAATACAATTAGCAATATATATATATACTTGAATATAATTCTTTTTAATAATAGTTAAGCCAGATGATATAACAGCAATTAAAGCTACAAAAATAGAGCCAAATATAATTACCAATAATTCTATCTTATAAGCTGACAAATCTATTCCATAAACTAAGTTTAACAAAGGTATACCAATAATTGCAACTACAAATTCACAAGCTATACCTAAAATAAATATTATTGCTATTATTTTAAATATTGATTTATCATATTCTTTAAACTTTTTATCTTTATATAAATTAGTTAATGGAACAATATAAGGATTTAAAATATATTGAGCACATAAACTTAAAACAGTACCAGGCATTAAAATAATTCCATATACATTTTGAATGCTTGCACTATCAAATATATCTAATATATATTTTGAGGCATTAACTAAATATATATTTAAAAATGTAAAGATAAAAACAGGAAAACTTGTCTTTAATATTGCAAAAGCATTTTTTAATTTATATGACTTTTCTATATATTTTTTAGTACTAGGTAAATCATATATTAAAAATACTATTATATTTACTAAAACAATAGAAACACAAGAAATTATTAGATTCTTTGTAAAGTAATCAACTAATATAAATACTATAAGTCCAATCATACCTTTTACAAAGAGTGAAAAACCTGCTTTATATAAAAAGCCTTCTTTTTGTAAAATACCTAAAAATACATCTGCAAAAGCTTCTACTAAACGATATAAACATAATAATATTATTATAGTTGTTTTAAAATAATCATATCTAAATATTAACAATGAAATAATAGTTACTAATAACATCATAAAACAACTAAAAGCTCTACTACAGATATACTCTTTATTAGTATATTTATTAGAAGTATCGGAAACTTGATATGTTCTTGTATAGAAAATACCAATCATATAAAATAAACAGATTAGTGAATAAGCATAAGTAAAAACTCCACCACTTTCAGTACCATTTATTCTATTTACAACAATTAAAAAGAAAAAAGAATTAAATGAATTGATTGTTAAACCTAAAAGATTCCAAATAAAATCTTTATTTTTATTACTCTTCATTACATCACCTCATTTACTCTATTTTTTCTTTTCTAGTTCAGCTTTAAGGATAGAAAGCTCTTGAATTAAAAGTGTAGTTTTCTTTTTTTGACCTGCCATCATAACAGTTAAGATAATTGTTACAAATATTAAGACTGTTATAAATATACATAACACCATATTAGATAAAAGTTCAAACCCTAACATCTTAGCTAAATTTTCCATTAAATCAGGAATAATTGAAGTTATAAAAATGATAATAACAGCAAAAAGCCATACTAATGCATATTTAACAGGAATTCTTCCTTTTCTTAATAATTGGAAGACAAAGAAAAATAAAACAAGAGCAAAAATAATAACGGTTATAATTAATTTATCATTCATTACTTATACCTCCTAGTACTAGCAACTATAATAGACAAACAAACATTAAGCATATAATAGGCATTTTTCCAAGCATGAATAGAAGAAACACCACCCTGTCTTTCATTCATATTAACACCTACTTCTTTTATTCTATAGCCTCTTTTAACAAGTTCAACAGTTGTTATAGGTTCAGGATACTCTAATGGATAAGAAATAGCAAATAGATTAATTATTTCTTTATTACAGGCTCTAAACCCACTAGTAGTATCATAGACTTTAACTCTAGCAAACAAATGAATAAATGAAGAAATAATCCTAATACCAATTCTTCTACTAAAAGAAGTCTTAAAAGTACTAATATTATCAATAAAACGACTACCTATAACAAAATCTGCTTTATTTTTTAAAATTGGATCTATTAATTTAGACACATAGTTAATATCATGTTGTCCATCTCCATCAAACTGAATAGCTATATCATAATTATTATAAAAAGCATATTTATAACCTGTTTGAACCGCTCCTCCAATCCCCAAATTATGTATTAAATCAATATGAGAAATTTTTTCTTTATCTAAAATTTCTCCAGTCTTATCTTTAGAACCATCATTAATAACAATAACATCATAATTAGTTTTATTTTTTTTATTAAACTCTTTTATAGAATTATTTATCTTTAATATATTATCTTCTTCGTTATAAGCTGGAATAATTAATAAAATTTTAGTTTTATTCATTCTATCAACTCCAATTAATTACAATTTATTTTATAGATATACATATTTTCTTTAGAATAAATTTCTTTAATTTCTACCTTATCATTTGAAAGTTCATCTCTATCATCACTAGGAGTAAATAAGTAATCAATATTTATTTTACACATATCATCACTATTTAAGTTAAGAGCCAAATGATCTGCTGCAACTAACTTAATATTAGTTTTATCTTCTATAATATTAACAGATAAGGTTGAATATCTATTCCATCTCTTCTCATATTTACCTTTAGGATCAATCTTCTTCCATAAACTAAAATTAGGATAATAATTTGTTGAATTAAGTGTCTTCGCTCCATTTGCATGAACATAATTAGCCGTTTGAATAAACTCACTTACCCATAAACCATCAGGATCCTTTTTTACAATGCTCTGAATTTCTTTGGCGATAGGCTTATCATAAACAGCATTTACAGTTCTTGATAATGGATGAACCAAAACTCCTGAACATAAAGACACTAATACAATAATAATACATAATATTTTCTTAGCTTTAATATCATTTCTAATAAATAGGTAAAAGATAATAAAATATAGCACTGCAATTACTAATAAAAGTGGAATTGAAATAAATGAACAATATTTTTTTACAAAATATAACACTGGTATTAAAACTATTAAAGCAAGTAATAAGTCTTTAATAACTGTTTTTTTATCTTCAATTTTTCTAGAATAATTAGCTATAATAACAATCATTAATATACAAGAAATAAATCCAACAGCTGTAACTGTTCTAGCTGGTTTTGACATATATAAAAGTGTTATCTTTGCAAGAAAATCAGGTATTTCTACATAATTCCAAATACTTAAGAAAACAATAACAATCATTAATATAGGTATTAAAGAATCCTTCTTCCCTTTTTTTCTATTTTTAATAAAATAATATAATCCCATTATTAATGTAAGTGGATATAAACTTAAAAATTGAGCAGTCTCTGAGGCATTTGTACTATTAACAAATGGCAATACAAAAGAAGCAGGATAATAAAATAATTTTTCTACATCTTCTGCACCCGTTGAAAATCTTCCACCTGGATAAGCAGTGTTTGACATAAGCTCAATAACTTCACTAGCATTTAAAATAGTTGGAATAAGCATACTAGCAATGGTAATTAAAACTATTGGTACAAGTAATAAGAAATCTTTCCATTTGTACTTTCCTTTATTATCTATAAGTTGCCATATTACTATTCCTAGGAAGAAATATCCAAATGGAACAATCCAAGCAGGATAAAGAGACATTATATATAAGACTCCACAATACCCTATCAAAAGTGAAAATATAATCTTTTTTAAATAACTATTGGAATTTAAAAACTTATCAAAAAACACTATCGCAAGCATTCCATAAGCAAGAATATTAGTAAACTCCCACCACTGAACAGCAGCAGAAAATACAATTGCAATAGTTCCTACCAAAGATAAAAGTTTTTTCTTTTTAGTTACAAGCATTAAGAACTCAAAAGACGCAAAGAATAATAAGAAATATTCAAAAAACCAATAAAACGAAAAAGCATTATCTTCTGGTAAAAACAAGAATCCTAAACATCTTGGTGATAATAAAACAGATAATGATTTTGTAGGCAATTTAGGAAACAGTTCCACATTAGAACCTATTCCACCCATCATAGTTTTATTAATTGGTGATAATTCATTTAAAGGTGTTAATTGGGATAATACCATTAAACTAGATATATCCCATTCATCACTTCTTATTTCTCTAGTACGTCCAATAATTGTTTCTGAAGAACTAACATTTGAACCTGGTTCAATACTATCATTAAAAATAGATATAGATGATCCGTGAAAGCCCCCTAAAACAACTACTACAAAAAGAGAAATTCCAATTAAATATCTTTTTCTATAAATAAAATCCCACATTTTCTTTATATCGAAAATTAGATTAAATGATAAAAATAATAGTATTAATGTAAATATAACATATCTAATAATAGAAAATGATTCATCAACATAATAAAATTTTTCTACTAATAAAGGGAAAATAAAGGAAATAAGTATTAACCCTAATTTAAATAGTTTTGTATTTTTTATTGTAAAAAAATCATCTTTAAGCTCTATACAAAATTTCTTCATAAAACTCATCTATTCCTTTCTATGTCCTTTTATTTTCTAATGTTATTATATTTTCTATACTTCTTCAGCGAACCCTTTTTCTAGTTTTCTAAATACTGCAATTCCAATTAATAAAAGTACAATGCTAAAAATAAGTACTAAAAATAACAATCCCATATTAGGTAAAACTCCACTATATAATATATCTCTATATGAATTGATTATTGTTGTCATAGGATTTAAACTTAAAATCCAAGCTTTATCACCAAACAAACTACTTTCATATAAAATAGGAGTTGCATAAAATAGCATTTGTACAAAAAAGTTAATGATATATTCAGCATCTCTTATATACACATTAATTGCACTAGTAATAAAAATTATTCCTAACGATAAAATATACTGACATAAAATAACTAATGGTAATAATAAGATATACCATGAAAAACCAATTCCACTAAATAATAAAAATAGGAATATAATTGGAATAGAAATTAAGAAATTAACTAATCCACTTGTCGCTACAGAAATTGGTAAAATTTCTCTAGGAAAATAAACCTTTTTTATAATACCTGCATTACCTAATATAGTAAATGTTCCTTGTGATATTACAGTTGTAAAGAAGTTCCAAGGTAAAATTCCAATAACAATATATGTTACATAATGTTCAGGACCAGATCTTAAAATAAAAGGAAAAACAATCGCATAAACTAAAGTCATTAATAATGGATTTACAAATGACCATAAAACACCTAAGAAAGAACCTTTGTACTTTCCTCTAATCTCTTTTTTAATATTACTTTTAAGTAATTCTCTATATTGATATAAACTCTTGATCATCTTAATCACCCACAAACCTTCAAATATTCATCAATTATCTCGCCAGATGGACCATCCATTCTAATTTCTCCATCATAAATCCATACAGCTCTTTTACATAAATCTCTTATTGGACCTAAACTATGACTAACAATTACTATAGTTTTATCACTATCTCTTAATTCTCTTAGTTTAGCAAAACACTTATCTTGAAAATGTTGATCTCCTACTGCTAGAATCTCATCAATTAAAAGTATTTCTGCATCAACATTAATAGCAACAGAAAAAGCAAGTCTCATATACATACCAGAAGAATAAGTTCTAACAGGACTATCTATAAATTCTCCAAGTTCTGAAAACTCAATTATATCATCTACCCTTTTTTCTATTTCACTTTTTGTTAAGCCAAAAATAGAAGCATTGAAATAGATATTTTCTCTACCTGTAAAATCAGGATGAAACCCAGCCCCTAATTCTAGTAGTGATGTAAGTTTTCCGTTTACTGTAATTTTACCTTCAGTAGGATATATAATTTTTGTCATTAATTTTAATAATGTTGATTTACCACTACCATTAACTCCAATTAAAGCAACAGTCTCACCTTTTTTTATATCTAAGTTAATGTTCTTTAAAACAGTTCTCTCTTCACTTTTTTTCTTATTCCAGAATACTAGTCTTTCTTTTAAAGTACTAGGTTTATCATAATATAGTTTAAAACGCTTCGTAACATTTTCAACTTTTATAGCAATATTATCTTTCTTCCTCATATTATCACTCCTATACTCTATCTATCAAGTTAATAATTTTATAGCATATAGCTTTTAAAATATCTTTAATTCTTCTTTTAATTCTTCTTAATTTTCTCTTTGTAGGACCACCTGATGCTACTATATTAATATTTCCAAATAAAGTATCCGCCTTAGCTTTTACTTCATCACTTGCTTTAACTGGTTCTTTTTTATAAGACTCTTTAATATCTAATTTTTTTATCTCACTAGCACTAAACAAATTATTAACTGCTTCAACAAATTGCTCAAATCCTTTTTCAAGAGGTTTATCTTGCATATATGAATTACCAATTTTAGACATTTTTTGAAGTTCTTTATCATTATCTATTAATTCTAATAAAGCTGTAGCAATCGCTTCAGGATTTGGTTCTGCTAATTTAATACCACCTTCAGGAAAATCATATAAATTATTTTCTTTATATATTTCTACAACAGGAAGTCCTGCAGCCATCATTTCAAAAGGAATTCTTGAAGGATTAGAGGCACTAATACAAAATCCCACTTTACATTTATTATATAATTTATTACATTCATCAATAGGAATAATACCTAACCTTTCCGCTTCAAAATCAACTTGTTTTTTAGTATTAGAACCATATAAATATATTTTAATATCAGGTCTTAACTCTTTAACTAACTTTAAAGCTTTTAGTCCTATCTCATCACATCTTCTAGGCTTTTCTGGTTGAAAAATATAACAAATAGCATTTTCTTTCTTTATATTCTTATCAATATGATAAACAGATAAGTCCGCACAGAAATCAAAATACTGTGATGACAAACCAAATTCATTAATCATCTTATGAGAAAGCCATTTTCCAATAGTAATAGGAGCATATCCCAAACGATATGAATTTTCTGTTTTTATATAATTATCACCCATTGGTAAAAACCATGGTTCATAATCTTGAATAAAATAAGCTTTTTTAGGACAATTAAGATTCTTAGTAAAATCAATTGTCGTCCATCCTGTTGCAAATAATAAATCATATTCTTGTCTTAAAACAATACCAACATATGAATTAGCAGCACAGTATCCATAGTAATCATTAATTTTCTCCTCTAGAATCTCATCAGTTGTAATATAATCTTCTTCAACATAAATATCACATTCATAACCTGCTTTTATTAAGGCATTTACATTTTGAATAATAGTTCTGTGTCCTCCTGAACCTTTACCAGGATGAGGCATTACCCAAGCAACTCTTTTCTTTCTAACATCAGGAGAAACGTTTTGATCCATATAATGTCTTCTAATTCTTTGATGTTTATAAATAGGAAGAGGTAAATCATATTTCTTAGCAATATCATCTTGAATACTACAAATTTCTTTATATTCAATATCATCTTTTACTTTTGTTGATACAGATTTACTATGTTTTCTAAAATAATTATATGGTTTATTGCTAAAAGCAATTTTTCCCTTCTCAAGAACTTTATAATATATATACCAATCCCCTGCCACTTTATAAGTAGCAGCAGTATCTAAGAACTTATCATAATCACCTTTTTTCCAAACAACACTAGAAACATTTAAAATCGTATTAGTTACACTTAAATAATTCTTTATTTCATCTGTTCCCTCATTTATATAAGGAAAATCCCATCTATCTGTATTGTAAATGTTATATAAGTCCTGCGAATTAGTATGAGTAATATAGTTATTCTCATCAATTCTAGCTGATTCAGTATATGAAAGAACAACTTCTTTATCGCCAAAAGCTTCCATAGCAGTTTCAAGGAATCTTGGATCAGCACTATCATCCGCTTCTGCAATCCAAAAATAATCACCACTTATTTCATTAATTCCTTTTTTCCATTGTTTAAATACACAACCACTATTTTCTTTGTTTTCAATAAGTCTTACTTTAACATCTTTAATTGTTTTTATTTTTTCTTTTATTACTTCTACACTATCATCAGTTGATTTATCATCTAATATTATTAACTCATATATAGGATAAGTTTGTCTTAGAACAGAATCTATTCTCTCAACAATAAAGTCTTGATAATTATAATTTGGTATAATGACAGAGACTTTCTTTACATTATCTTCTATTTTGTCAAAATCATATTGATAAATATCTAATTTTTCTTTATTCATAAAGCACCACCTACACTATTTTAACATATAATCGTCATTTTTACTAAAGTTATCATTATAAAACATATCATGTTCAATATATTTTTGCCATTTTTCTTCAACTAAAGCCCATTCTTGCACAAATCTCTTTTGTTTCTCAGAAGTAGTATCAAGTCCTCTTGACTTTGATTCATAATGATAAAGTAAAACATTTGGTAAAAATATATTATTATATCCTTTATCTAATAATTTTAAGTTAAAATCAACATCATTGAAAGCAACTTTTAACTTTTCTTCTAGCCCTTTAACTTCATTAAATTTCTCTTTAGAAACCATAAGACAGGCTGCAGTACAAGCACTAACATCATAAGGTATTTTTAATTCATACTGAGGAGAAATATAATTTTTACTCTTTCCATAATGTGCATGACCAGCTAAGCCACCTTTTCCCATAATAATACCTGCATGTTGAATTGTATCATCTGGAAATAATAACTTTGCACCAACAACACCAACATGATCTAAAGAAGCATAACCTAACATTAATTCTAACCAATTTGGTGTTATTATTTCTATATCATTATTTAAAAGTACAACATAATCTCCTTTAGCAAGTTTAACCGCTTCATTATTCAAATAGGAATAATTAAACTCACATTCTATTCTCTTATAACTGAAATTTTTCTTTTTATTATATTTCTTTAAAAGATCAAAAGTTTCTTTTTCTTCACTATTATTATCAATTACAATAATCTCATAATTAGAATAAGTAGATAAATCATAAATAGATTTTAAACATTTTTCTAAAATATCAGCATGATCTTTAGTTGGAATAATAATAGAAATTAAAGGTTTTGTTTCTAAATTATATATAACTGTATTAGTTACTCCATCCATATTTTTTTCTACTTTAGCATTTATTTTATTTTCTTTAAAATATTTTTCTAATGTGTTCTTTTCGTTACATATTTCATTTTTATCATGATAAACTATTTCACTTATATGCTTTATTTTAACATCCGTATTTATTAAGTTTAAAAGAATATAATAACAATTCCATTCTTTTAATTTCATCTTCTTTAAAATATCAGTTTTTATAATAAAACAGTTACCTATATAATTTACCCCTAAAAGTGTATCTCTAGACCAATCAGGTTTAAAAATTGGTTTTTCATATTTTTTATCTTTTATACTATCATTATCAAAATATATTAAATCATAATCATCATCTAAAATATCCTCTACTTTAGAGATTGCATTTAAATTAAACTCTACTTCTCCATCTATTAAGCATACATACTTATCTTTTATATCTTTAATTTTCTTTGCAAAATTACTATCATTAATAATAATATCGGCATCTTTATCTCTATTACTCAAAGTTAAAATATTTAATTTTCTATCTTTAGGCATTAAAGAATATCTATTTTCATACCAATCATTATATTCACTATTTATAGAAGGATCATATAATCTCTCTTTTTCCTTTTTACCAAAAAAGTCTTTAATATACTTTTTCATCATAGTAGGTGGTACTAAAAAGTGATACTCTCTCCATAAGAACTTAATACCTCTTTTTATTTTTCCTAATACTTTTCTAACTTTTTTTAATGTTTTAGAAATCTTACTATTATTAACTACTAAAAGTACAATCTCCTCATTCTTTGTTTCTAATATAACTTTAGCATTTTTAATAGGCTTAATAAATTCTATTTCTTCTTTAAAGCCATAGTTATTATCTTGAATCTTTTCATGAAAAAGTTTATTTATATCATATCTAGACTCATAATTTTTTACTTCTTTTATTTCTTCACCTGAGACTACTTTAATTTTATACTTATCAAAATGAGCCCAACCATTTATATATATTTTTTTACCATTTACTTTATACTCATCAATATTGTACTCCATATTTAATCCTTTCTACTAATCTTACATCATTTCGTATAACGAACCAAATTTTTCATTAATACTTAATTATATTCTATCATATAAAAACCATTTCTAAAATAGAAATGGCTTTATTAAATTAAAATTTTAGTACTTTTTATAAAAATAATTTAAATCTATTCCTTCACTAGATACTCCATAACTAGGTCCATCTCCACCGCCATATTGCCATACTTGATATGGTCCTTGATAACCATTATAACCACGCCAATCTGCAACCCAAATATCAGCATTACCTAATTGACTCATATCCAAATTATTATTAAACCAATCAGTACTAGCATATATCATTGGTCTATAGTTTCTAGCAGCTACTTCATCAATAAATCCTTTAACCGCTTCTGTTCTTTGAAGTTTAGTTAAAAAGTCTGCACGACCATCATGATTATTATTAGACCATTCTGTATCTATAGCAATTGGTAAAGAAATTCTTGTGTGATAATTACTATTTTCTAATAAATTTATAATAAAATCTGCTTCCTCAACACCTTCACTATAATTTATCGCTTGAGAAAAGAAGTAAACACCACATTTTATTCCAGAAGAAAGACATCCATCAAGATTAGTATAAACATTATCATCATTAACTATTTTTCCTTCTGTATAACCCCTAATTCCCGCTCTTATATAAGCATAATCAATACCGGCACTACGCATATATGACCAATTAATATAGCCATTATGTTCAGATACATCTACACCAAAATATCTACCTTTAGATATAGAAATTCTTTTTTCATAACTATCTATAAGTTCATTCTTAAATGAATATAACTTTATAGTAATAGTATGCATACCTTCGCTATAATTTGCGATATCAAGAGTAGTTATAAAACCTGGAGTAGGATTTTCTAAAGCTGTTCCATAGTCTTTAACACTATCTATTACATCTTGTCTTTCTGTTCGTTCTACACTAAGTAAGTTATTATCTAAATATACTTCTAATCTAGAATTAGAGCACTCTGCCATTGCCCAACCTCTAATGGTAAAGTTTGATGAAAAGTTAGTACCAACTGGATCATCTAAATAAACCATACCATCATATTTTTTTATATAAAAGTTAGAACTAACACTTGTTGTTACATCAGAACTTTCACTAGACACATAAACTATTTTATAATTATGAAGTCCATCTTTCATTTCACTAGAATCTATTGTCATTTCATAACCAGGGTTTGGATTAGTAGAACTATCTCCATATCCATTAACTGAATTTAAAACATCATCTCTTTTTGTTCTTATTAAACTTATTGTATCTATCTTTTCATTATCAATATATATTTCAATAGATCCATCTCTATCTTCACTCATTATCCATCCTTTAATATCAATAGATGTTTTTTTAGTAGAATTGTTAACCGGACTTTCTATTTCTATTTTTGTATTATATTTTCTTAAGAAGAATTTAGTAGATACACTAGAAATAACTTCACCAGTTGTAGAAGCGATTGCCTCTATTTTTAAAGTATGATAACCTTCACTAAGATTCTCATAATTAATACTTCCTTTGTATCCTGGTTTACTATTAGTAGTTCTTCCTCCATATCCACTTATCGCACTAAGTACATCTTCTCTTACATATCTTGTTGGAGCATTTTGTTCAACATCATCTACATAAACTTTTACACTTGCACCACTATCTTCACTCATTACCCAACCTTGATATTCTATATTTTCTTTAAAGAAACTTTGATTAATTGGCGAGTCTATTTCTATCTTAGTATCATATTTCTTTACATTTACTACTCTACTACATGTTGAAATTACATTACCACCAGATGATATTACTTTCATCTCTATATTATGAGCACCATCAGTATATTTACTCATATCAAGAGTTGTTTTAAATCCTGGCTTACTATTAGTTGTTCTGCCTCCATATCCACTTATCGCACTAAGTACATCTTCTCTTGCATATCTTGATGCCGTACTAACTTTAGAACCATCTACATATATCTCTACACTAGCACCACTATCTTCACTCATTACCCAACCATCTATATCAAGAGTTGTTTTAACTGACTGATTTTGTACTGGTTTTTCTATTTCTATCTTTGTACTTGGAGCACTGATTTTAAAAGTAGTACTCATTGACTCTACAACTTCATTATTTACTAAAACATCAACTTTAAAAGTATGACTACTACCTAATGGATAAGAACTTACATCAATACTACCCTTAAATCCTGGCTTACTATTAGTAGCCCTTCCTCCATATCCACTTATCGCACTAAGTACATCTTCTCTTAGATATCTAGTTGGATTACTTTGTTCTTCTCCATCTACATAAACTTTTACTTTCGCATTCTTATACTCACTCATTACCCAACCTTGATAATTTAATTTACCATCTACTTGTTGAGTACTATAAGGAACATCTATATATATCTTAGTATCATATTTCTTTACATTTACTACTCTACTACATGCTGAAATTACATTACCACCAGATGATATTACTTTCATCTCTACATTATGTGCACCATCAGTATATTTACTCACATCAAGAGTTGTTTTAAATCCTGGCTTACTATTAGTTGTTCTTCCTCCATATCCACTTATCGCACTAAGTACATCTTCTCTTGCATATCTTGTTGTTGTACTAACTTTAGAACCATCTACATATATTTCTACACTCGCACCACTATCTTCACTCATCACCCAACCCTCTATATCAAGAGTTGTTTTAACTGACTGGTTTTGTACTGGTTTATCTATTTCTATCTTTGTACTTGGAGTACCTATTTTAAAAGTAGTACTCATTGTCTCAACAACTTCATTATTTACTACAACCTCTACTTTAAAAGTATGACTACTACCTAATGGATAAGAACTTACATCAATACTACCCTTAAATCCTGGCTTACTATTAGTAGCCCTTCCTCCATATCCACTTATCGCACTAAGTACATCTTCTCTTAGATATCTAGTTGGATTACTTTGTTCTTCTCCATCTACATAAACTTTTACTTTCGCATCCTTAGCCTCACTCATTACCCAACCTTGATAATTTAACTTACCATCTACTTGTTGAGTACTATAAGGTACATCGATATATATCTGAGTATCATATTTCTTTACATTTACTACTCTACTACATGTTGAAATTACATTACCACCAGATGATATTACTTTCATCTCTATATTATGAGCACCATCAGTATATTTACTCATATCAAGAGTTGTTTTAAATCCTGGCTTACTATTAGTTGTTCTGCCTCCATATCCACTTATCGCACTAAGTACATCTTCTCTTGCATATCTTGATGCCGTACTAACTTTAGAACCATCTACATATATCTCTACACTAGCACCACTATCTTCACTCATTACCCAACCATCTATATCAAGAGTTGTTTTAACTGACTGATTTTGTACTGGTTTTTCTATTTCTATCTTTGTACTTGGAGCACTGATTTTAAAAGTAGTACTCATTGACTCTACAACTTCATTATTTACTAAAACATCAACTTTAAAAGTATGACTACTACCTAATGGATAAGAACTTACATCAATACTACCCTTAAATCCTGGCTTACTATTAGTAGCCCTTCCTCCATATCCACTTATCGCACTAAGTACATCTTCTCTTAGATATCTAGTTGGATTACTTTGTTCTTCTCCATCTACATAAACTTTTACTTTCGCATTCTTATACTCACTCATTACCCAACCTTGATAATTTAATTTACCATCTACTTGTTGAGTACTATAAGGAACATCTATATATATCTTAGTATCATCACTTTTAGCATTAACTATTTTTAAAGAAAACACACTTAATAAAAGCAAACTCAAAAAAGCAACCAAAAGTTTCTTATTATTTTTAATCTCTAAACTAATAGACATACAAACATCACCTAACCCTATTATTGATACTTAATAATTCATATCAAGTATATCATAAACAATATAATTAGTCTAAATTTTTTTTACTAACAAAAAAAACTTGACATAAATTAGCCAAGTTTTCTAAATTTATTAATAATACTACGTATTTTTTCTAATATCTTCCAAGATTTACTATCAAGAATTTTAGATAATTCATTCCTTAACTCATCATTATTTAATTGAACATTATCAATTTTTGTTTTTAATTCATTATTTTCATTTATATAAAACTTAGAAATATCTATTAAATCTTTAGGAGACAAAACTTTTATATCTAATACAATTTTTATTTTTGTACCTTTTTTAATTTTTTTATTTATAATAATCTGTGAATCATCACTAAAAGTTACATAAGAATCATTATAAAACAAAAACTCTTCATATTTTAAATCCTTCTTGGTAATGCCTTGGAAAGAATTAAATGTAAAGGCAACACCTGCTATATCTGCTAAATCTATTCTTAATTTATTAATATCCTTTGAAGGAGAAAATTCAATTACATATTTACCATTATCACACTTATAATTATTTTTAAAACCATCCTTCTCATTAAATTCTTGATCATTACTATAAAACACTTGATAAGTATAATCAAATTTATTTTTATTATGATATTGAAATTCTAAATAGTCATTATCCCAAACATTTAAAGGAATAATTTTAAATGGTAATTTAGTTTTATAAAGACAGTACATAAAACTTAACTGATCACGTTTACTATATTTTAAAATCATATCAAACCACAATTTCATAGTTCTTTTCACTAACTCATTATTATGTCTTTTTATTATTAAAGTCATCTCTAATAAACCTAAATTATCAGGAAATTTTTCTTCTTCATATAGTTTAAGTTGTTTTTTTATAATATCTTCATTATCTTTAGCTAGCCTAATACATTCTAAGGCCTCTTCCTTAATAGAATTTCTACAATTATGCTTACAAGCTGCCAATAAATCATTTTTTATATCAAAAAAATCACCTAAAAACTCATTCACACTTCTTTTAAATATAATTGATGCATCTATCCAAATACTTAAATCATAGTTTTCATCAATATAAGGGTGTCCTAACATTTTAATTTTTCTAGATAAATAATGCGCTGTTAAAGTTTTATCTTCTATATATATAATCTTCCATGTTGAAGATGACAAATACTTATTATCAGTAAAACAAATATAGTCAACATTATCTTCTTTTACTAATACATCCTTTAAATTATCATAATTACCTGTAATACAAGTATAAACACATATTTTTTCCATATCTTCACCATTTTTATTAACCTTACTATAATATTTCATAACTCGCTTTATATATAAATTAAACTATTAAAATGCTTTTTTCAATTAATATTATAAGAAATGCTAATGTAATCCTTTCTTAATTTTAATATTTTCTCCTAATGCTTTATCTGCTTCTTCCACTATATTAGGATCAAAACCAGCTTGCGGAAAAAATGTTAGTTCGCCAAAGTATATCTTATTATTAGCATAATACAAATCAACTCTAACAAAAGGAAAGCCCTCTGATAGTTTAGATGCAATTTTAAACATCTCTTTTATACGTTTAGGCTTAGGATATTGATGATTATAATCTTCATTTAAAGAATCCTTATTATACTTTTTTAAATTCCAATCCTCATCAAAAAATCTAAACTTAGTATGTCCACTTTTTCTATTAGTACAAACCATAACAGAATCAACTTTACCATCAAAACACATAAACTTATAATCATCAAAGCTATTAGTAGTTTTATCATACATATATTTTTCAATAAGTATTTTAGGTTTTACTCTCTTATATGGCCATTCCCTCCATTGATAATAATAATTTTTAGACATATGATAGTTTATTTTTTCTTTAACTTTATTTATATCTAGCTTACTCTTATCTTCACAAATAATATAACTACCACTATCATGATTACATTTTATTACAAATTTATTAGGTAATTTATCAAAATCTATTTCTTCAACCTTATCATATACACCTATTAATGGAATTAAATATTGTTTCCCAATCTTTTCTTTAATATAACTTCTAACAGCATATTTATCAACTACTTTTGACATCAATGGATTATGATAATAAAGTTTTAACCAATTTAGTTTTTCATTAAACGTTCTAGGATTTTTTAAATTTAATTTTTTTCCCATTATTTCACAATAATAATGTTTAGTAAAAGTCTTATTAGGTATAAAGTTCCTTAACTTACTTTCATAAATATTCATATTCTAACTCCTATTTTGATAATCAGTTATTTTCTGATCTAAAATTTTTCCATTTTTTATAATAGTGGCATTTTCTAAAACTTCATTGTTTCTCTCTTCAATTAAATCATTAATATAATCTGCTATAATAGTAGAACATTCTAAACTAAATGTTTGATAAAAAATACTAGGTGTATGGTCTACAGCATAATGAATAATATTATCTTTAACATATATAGGATTATCTAGTGTTGTAGGATGACTAGTTTCTATTGCACCATTTAAATCACAACTTACATCAATTATTATACTACCCTTCTTCATCCTTTTTAAATCCTCACAATAAATTATATGATCTTTTCTTTTTACATCCCATAAAACACAATTAACAATTAAATCATAGTTACTTAGATTTTCTTTTAAAAGATTTTCTAAATCTCTTGTATATATATCCACATTAACACCTAATTTTACCAATGCTTTATATGCTCCATGTGCAGTATTACCATTCCCTATAATAGCAGCATTTAAACCATCTGGTAACTTTCCTAAATAATTAATAGCATTATAACAAGCAGCTTCTCCTGCTAAAATATTGTTTTTATAAAAAACATGTCTATTTTTATAAAACATATCTTCAAAAGCAATAGCAGTTATTTTTTTATCTAGCAATAAATCTGTTAAATCTCTATTTTTAACAGCATGTACCCATCCAAAGATAATTTGTTTTTCATTTAATCTATCTAAATAATTAGCATCTCCTACTTTTGGATCACAAATTATATCTTGCTTTAATACTTCATCAAAAGAAACAACATTACACCCAACTTTTTCATACTCGCTATCAGAAATTCCTAATATCTCACCATAACCTTTTTCAAAAAAAACATTTTTTCTTTCTTTTACAGTTCTAATATCCTTTGGTAATAAAACTCTTCTTTTTTCATTTTCCTTAACAGGTATTACAAAACCAACTGTTTTCATTATACTCCTCCAACTACATAACTTTACCAATAATATATCTCTATAATAACTAAATAACTAATAATTTTCAACTATAATTATAGACAAAAAACTTGACAAAACTAGCCAAGTTAATTTTTATAAGCTTCCTTATACTTACCACTTTTTATATCATTAATCCAACTCTCGTTATTTAAGTACCAATCTATAGTTTCTTTAATACCATCTTCAAAAGTATAAGTACGTTCCCAACCTAATTCTTTTTCTACTTTACTTGAATCAATGGCATATCTTAAATCATGACCTTTTCTATCAGGAACAAATGTTATTAAATCTTCACTCTTACCCATTTGTTTTAAAATAGTCTTAACAATATCAATATTATGTCTTTCAGAGTGTCCTCCTAAATTATATACTTCTCCTACCTTACCTTCTCTAACTATTAAATCAACACCAATATTATGGTCTTTAACATGAATCCAATCTCTTACATTTTCACCTGTTCCATAAACAGGAATTTTTTCATTATTTAATGCTTTCATAATAGTAAGTGGTATTAACTTCTCTGGAAACTGATATGGACCATAATTATTAGAACATCTACTAATAGTAACAGGAAGTCCATAAGTACGGTAATATGCCATAACAAGTAAATCTGCACTAGCTTTACTAGTTGAATATGGACTAGATGTATGAAGTGGAGTATTTTCTGTAAATAGTAAATCAGGTCTATCTAAAGGTAAATCTCCATATACTTCATCAGTTGATATCTGATGATATCTTTTAACATTATATTTAAGCGATGCATCCATTAATATTTCTGTACCAATAATATTAGTAGTTAAAAATATCTCAGGATTCTTAATAGAATTATCAACATGAGACTCTGCTGCAAAATTAATTACAACATCAAACTTTTCATCACTAAATAGTTTATCTATAAAACTTCTATCAGTAATATCTCCTTTTACAAATTTATAATTATCTTTTCCTTCTAAATCTTTAATATTATTATAATTACCTGCATAAGTAAGAGCATCTAAACAAACAAAATAATCATCTTTATATTTATCAGTAACATAATGTAAATAGTTACTTCCAATAAATCCTGCTCCTCCTGTAATTAAAAACTTCATATAATCACCTTCCTATTTAATTTTATCAAATAAATTATAAAAATCATAGTTAATTATAAATACTTTTTTAATTCTTCAGTAATAACTTCATATCCTCTACTATTAGGATGTAGCCCATCATCAGTATATTCTTCACTAAAATTATCATCATCATCTAGTAAAATATCATAAAGATTAATATATGTATAATCGTTTTTATCACAATATTCTTTTAACTTACTATTTATCTCCATTATATCTTCATTATCTCTATCATCTACAATGTCTTCATCTATATTATCATTAACTGGATAAACACTTTCTATATAAATCTTAGCTTGTTTCTCATGACTATCAATATCACTAACTATTTTTTCAATATTAGAGACAATTTCTTCAACACTAACATCATGATTTAAATCATTTGTACCAATTAAAAGAAATACTTTAGATGGATTATAGTCATATACTCTACTTTTCATATCTTTTAAAATATCTTCAGTCGTATTACCAGACACACCACTGTTTATAACAGGTAATCCCTCAAAATATTTATCTAAATCATAATAATCAGTAATAGAGTCTCCCAAAAACAAATAGTTAATATACCTTTCCTCTAGTTCATTTATTTCCTTTTTATATTCTTCTTTTTCTTCATCAATTGTATAATTTAAAGTATTAATAGAAGAATTAAGGCTAGAGATTCTTAATAAAAAGAAAGCATTAAAGAATATACTAATTATCAAAATTATTAAAACTAACTTCTTATTATTATCATTAATCTGTTTAGATGAACTATTTTTGTAATAAATATTTTTATTTTTTTCTAGTCTTGTACTATACTTTTTTCTTTTTGACTTTTTTCCTTTAGAATTACTCATTACAACTCCCCTTTTCATACCAATACGAGTATAACATATATATTAAAACATTAACACTAAAATAAAAAGACTTGACATTATTTATCAAGTTCCTCAAGCATCATTTCTTTTATTTTATCAATATCAGAAAAAATAAATTAATTCCTTGTTTCTTTAATGATAATAAATAATTAAAATTACTTGTTATTTCATCTTTTAATGTATCTATTACTTTAAGTGGCTTACCATTTATTATATGTGGATGATCTATATACTTTTCTAATGTAGGAAAAGCGTTTTGTAATAATATAACTGATTTTTTATTGGCAATTTCTCTTATCATTATAGAACGACAATCCCCGTATTTTTTAACCTTTTTATCTATTATAGGTTGATATTTAGAAACCTTACTACTTAACGGAATAAACCATAGTATATCCTTATCTTTAATCGTGAAGTAAGTAGGTCTAGCACGCCCATTTTCATGATTTATCATTAAACCTTTGTCATTAATCTTATCAAAAAATTCATCTTTTATATGATAAATATATCCTGTTTGAACCTTCATTTTATAAACACCCCCAATGAAAATATAATCTGTAATTAAAATATACTATATTATAAATATGTTTGAAAGTACAAAAGTTCGTTTTTTCGTAAAAAAAGAAAACTCTACTCAAAAGAATAAAGTTTTCAAACATTTTCAATCGGAATAATTTGTATCCCGCACCATCCGAGAGCGGTTAACATTTCACGATTGGAATAATTTATAACCCGCACCATCCAAGAGCGGCTAACATTTACATATTACATTCCTTAAATGTAACAATAATATACTATATTTTGACATAAATGTCAATTAGTATACATTCATATTATATTCATATTTTTAATAAATAATCATTATAATAGCTAAAAGACTTGATATTATTTACCAAGTCCCTTTGTTTCTTTAAATAAACTTTCGTCAATTGTTATATCTTTATCACTACCAGTTACTTTACTTAAGTAGTAATTATATTTATCATTATCTATCTTTTCATAACCATCATTATATAATTTACTTAGTACTTCATCTTCTTTACCAAACTGCTTATAAGTTAAATCTGCTAAATAGTAATTACTATCATCAATTGGTACTAAAATAAATCTATGTTCATAGTCAAAACCTAAATCATTAGTATCTATTATATAAGCAAGGCATGATAATTCTTTTAAATTTTCATATAAATAACTGCTATATACTAAACACATTCTCTCATAATCTAATCCATCTAAGTCTCTTTTAGTATTTTCTATTGCTTTTCTAATAATAGATTCTTTATCTATATTAGCAATATTAAGCATTCTATCGTATAAAGACATAATTAATTCTCTAATTTAGCCCTTGCAGCAGCAAGTCTTGCCACAGGTACTCTAAATGGACTACAAGAAACATAATCAAGACCAACTATTTGACAGAAAGCTATACTCTTAGGATCTCCTCCATGTTCTCCACAGATACCTAGTTTGATATCGCCTCTTGTACTTCTACCAAGTTCAGCAGCCATATTTACTAACTTACCAACACCAACAGTATCTAAGCTTGCGAAAGGATCGTTTGTAAAAATTTTCTTATCATAGTAATCTTTTAAGAATTTAGAAGCATCATCTCTTGAGAATCCATAAGTCATTTGTGTTAAATCATTAGTACCAAAACTAAAGAACTCTGCTTCTTCTGCAATTTTATCTGCAAGTAAAGCAGCTCTTGGTATTTCTATCATAGTACCTACTTTATATTTTAAGTCACTGTTATTATCTTTAATAATAGTATCAGCTGTTTCAACTACTATATTTTTAACATATTTTAATTCGTTAACATCCCCTACTAAAGGTATCATAATTTCAGGTGTTACTTTAATACCCTCTTTTTCTACTTCTAAAGCAGCATTTATAACAGCTTTTGTTTGCATAACAGCAATCTCAGGATAAGTAACATCAAGACGACATCCACGATGTCCCATCATTGGATTAAATTCTTTTAGTGACTCAACTTTATTCTTTAAAGCTTCAAAATCCATCTCTAAGTCTTTTGCAAGTGCTTTAATCTCATCATCAGTATGAGGTAAGAACTCATGTAGTGGTGGATCTAGGAATCTAATTGTAACATCATATCCATCCATTACTTTAAATAACTCTTTAAAGTCATCTTTTTGATAAGGTAAAATCGCATCTAATGCTTCTTCACGTTTTTCTAATGTTGGAGCAACAATCATCTTTCTAAAGTTAAATATACGTTCACTATCAAAGAACATATGCTCTGTACGACAAAGTCCAATACCTTTAGCACCAAAGTCTCTTGCAACTTTAGCATCCCTAGGATTATCAGCATTAGTTCTAACTTCTAGGTCTGCAACATCATCAGCCCAGTTCATGAATATCTCAAAGTTTCCACTAATAGATGCAGGAACTGTTTTTATCTCTTCTCCATAAACATTACCAGTTGAACCATCTAAACTAATATAGTCTCCTTCTTTAAATACTTTACCGTCTTTAGTAGTAAGTGTCTTCTTATTAACATCAACTACAATATCACCACAACCTGATACACAACAAGTACCCATACCACGAGCGACAACAGCAGCATGGGAAGTCATTCCACCTCTAACTGTTAAAATACCACGAGCGATATTCATACCTTCAATATCTTCTGGAGATGTTTCTTCTCTTGCTAATATTATATCTTCTACTCCCTCATCATGTGCTTTCATAACGTCTTCGGCACTAAAATATAGATGTCCTGTAGCAGCACCAGGAGAAGCAGCTAAACCTTTACATATAACTTTGGCATTACTTAAAGCATCTTTATCAAAAGCAGGATGTAATAATTGTTCTAGTTGTTTAGGCTCTACTCTTAAAAGAGCTTCTTCTTTACTTATCTTACCTTCATTAACAAGTTCTACAGCAATTCTAAGAGCAGCTTCTGCTGTTCTTTTACCACTTCTAGTTTGAAGCATAAATAACTTACCATTTTCAATAGTAAATTCCATATCTTGCATATCTTTATAATGGTCTTCTAGCGTTTTACATATCTTAACAAACTCATTGAAACATTCTGGCATCACTTCTTTTAAAGTATCAATAGACTGTGGAGTTCTAATACCTGCAACTACATCCTCACCTTGTGCATTAATTAAATATTCTCCATATAACTTAGCTTCTCCAGTAGCAGGATTTCTAGTGAAGGCAACACCAGTACCACTGTCATCACCCATATTACCATAAACCATCTCTTGAACATTAACAGCAGTACCCCAGTCCCCTGGAATATCATTAAGACGTCTATAAGTAATCGCTCTATCATTATTCCAACTTCTAAAGACAGCTTTAACCGCTTCAATCAACTGTACTTTAGCATCTTGTGGGAACTCAACACCAGCATGTTTTCTATATTCTTCTTTATATCTATCTACAACTTCAACTAAGTCATCAGCTGTTAAATCAGTATCAAGTTCCACATTCTTCTCTTTCTTAATATCTTCAAATAAGTATTCAAAAGAACTCTTTGGAAAGCCCATAACTACATCTGCAAACATTTGAATAAAACGACGATAACAGTCATAAGCAAATCTTTTATTATCTGTAAGTCTTGCAAGTGTTTCTACTACTTCATCATTCATACCAAGATTAAGGATTGTATCCATCATTCCTGGCATAGAACTTCTTGCCCCACTTCTAACTGATACAAGTAATGGATTTTTATCATCTCCCATAACCTTACCAGTTAACTTTTCAAGATTAGCTAACTCTTTAAAGATTTCTTCTTTAATATCATCACTAATCTCTTCATTATCATCATAATATTTTAAACAAGCTTCAGTTGTTACAGTAAACCCACGAGGCACAGGTAATCCTATTCTTGTCATCTCTGCAAGATTAGCACCTTTTCCTCCTAACAATTCTCTCATATCTTTATTACCTTCACTAAAGGCATAAACATATTTCATTTAATCACTATCCTTTCGCTATAATTAAAGTATAACAAAGATAACTTATTTTTTAAAGGAAAAATTGCCACTAAAAATACGACATGATATACTAGTATTAAGGAAGTGAAAGCATGAATAAAAAAAGAATTTTATTAAAGTTATCAGGAGAATCTTTAAGTGGTTCTAAAGATAATGGTATTGACTTTGAAAAAGTATTAGAAATTGCTAAAGAAGTTAAAGAGTGCCTTGATATGGGCTTTTCGATTGGCATAGTTGTAGGAGGAGGAAACTTCTGGCGTGGTAAAGCGAATGACTTTATGGAGCGACAAACATCTGATTATATTGGTATGCTTGCAACTACTATGAATGCACTAGCTTTGCAAGATGCTTTTAGACAAATAGATGTTTCAGTTAGAGTAGAGACTGCTATTGAAATGCGAAAAGTTGCCGAGTTCTATCTACGTGAAAAATGTGAAAAACATCTAGAAAAAGGACGTGTAGTTATCTTTGGTTGTGGAACAGGTAACCCTTTCTTTTCAACTGATACGGCAGCAGCCTTAAGAGCAGCAGAACTTAATGCCGATATCTTAGTAAAAGCAACTAATGTAGATGGTATTTATGATAAAGATCCTAAAAAATATAAAGATGCTAAATTAATTAAGGAAACAACATATAATGAAGTATTAAACCAAAAGTTAAAAGTAATGGACTTAACAGCAATTACTCTATGTATGGAAGAATCCATTCCTATAATCATCTTTAATATAAATAAACCTGGTATGTTAAAGCAAGCTCTTATTACTGATGATATCGGTTCTATTGTAAAATAATTATATATTAAAAATTATGAAAATTAAAATTCATAATTTTTTATTGCCATTTTATTATATTTTATTTATAATAACACTTATCTAGAAAGAAGTGGTAGTATGTTTTTTATATGTATGTTAATGCCTGCTAGTATTTCTATTCTTACAGAAAAAAGAATAGATAAAACTAACAAAAGCACAAGTGATTTAATATTAAAATATTTATTTTATACTTTTTTAATTACAACAATTATGAATACTTTTATTTATATATTTAGTAGTGAAAAAATGTTACCTTACTCTGAATATACTTTTAATTATGACTTTTGTCTTAAATATATGTGGTTAAGTTTAATAGTTGCCTTTATCTTACCTTATATATTTAAAGTAATAAATGCTAATATAAATATTAACCTAGAATTAAAAGAAAAGAAAAATACAAAGAAAGTTAAAGAAGTAAAAGATGCTAAAGAAAAAAAGAAAACCAAAAAAAGAAAAGATAATAAAAATAATTAAATGGATCTTAGATTTTATCTTAATATTTTTAGCATTTATTATAATATTCAGTACAAACTGGACATTAATTAATTGCCAATTTGATAATTTTGATCAGATTCTATTTACTTTAACTAGTTCTGTATCAAGTGCTAGTAACGAGATAATTAAAGAATTTGTTATAAAAAATATTTTAATCCCATTAATTATCACTATTGTTATAATAATTATTATTATAATTATAAAACATCTATTTAGAAATCTAGAAGCATATATAAATATAAGAATTAGGAACAAACAAATTAAATTAAATTTCTATAGCATTGTTAAATATATACTTATTCTTAGTTTAATAGGTTATTCTATTTACTATGCAATGAGTAATTTATATATATTTAACTATATTAAATACAGTTATATAGAATCTAATTTTTTTGAAGTTAGTTATGTTGATCCTAAAGAAGTTGATTTAAAATGGCCTAAAAAGAAAAGAAATTTAATATATATTTTTCTAGAATCAATGGAAACAACTTATATGGACAAGGAAAACGGTGGTGCTTATGATATTAATTATATGCCTGAATTAACAGATCTTGCTAAAGAAAACATTAATTTCTCACCTAATAATTTAGTAGGAGGAGCCCATATGGCATATAATACTTCTTGGACTATGGCTGGTATGGTAGCACATACTTCTGGAATTCCTTTAAAAACTACTTTTAATCAAGATGATGTAAGTACTTATGAAAAAGGAACTACCTTACCAGGAGCATACTCTATAGGAGATATATTAAAAGATGCTGGATATAGACAGTACATAATGGTAGGTTCTGACTTAACCTTTGGAGGAAGAAGGAACTATTTTAAGAACCATGGTAATTATAATGTTTATGATTACTTTACCGCTATTGATGATGGAATTATTGATGAAGATTATTATGTATTTTGGGGTTATGAAGATAAAAAACTTTTTGATTATGCTAAAGAAGAATTAACAGAAATATCTAAAAGTGATGAACCATTTAATTTTACAATGTTAACTGTTGATAGTCATTTTCCTGATGGATATAGAGATGATTCATGTAAAGATACCTATGATGATCCATACTTAACAGCAATTGATTGTTCAAGTGAAAAATTAAATGACTTCATCAACTGGATAAAAAAACAAGACTTTTATGAAGATACAACTATCATCCTAGCAGGAGATCATCTTAGTATGAATACTTATTCCTTTGAAGATATTGACGAAAGTTATCAAAGAAATGTTTATAATGTATTCATAAATTCAGCAATAGATACTGATTGTACTAAAAATAGAAACTTCACAACATTTGATTATTACCCAACTACCCTAGCTTCCCTAGGTGTCGAAATAGATGGAGAAAAGTTAGGTCTTGGAACCAATTTGTTTAGTTGTAAAGAAACTCTATCAGAAGAATATGGTAATGATTATATTGATGAAAGATTAAGAGAAAAATCTAAATATTATGATGAATGTATTGGCAAAGAATGTAATACTAAAAAGGATAAGTAATGTTAATAATTACCTATCCTTTATTTTATTTAGCAAGTAATTCACAAATTAAATTACTTATTTCTGTTGGATTATCTAAACTCATTCCTTCAATAAGTCTAGCTTCTGAATATAAAATTTTACTATATTTTTCTAATGTTTCAAAGTCTTTCTTTTCATATAAAGTTTTTAGTTTATCTGCAATAGGATGATTTTCATTAATTTCCATTACAGTACTTGCTTTTACTCCAGTATCTGTTGGCATAGCATCCATTACTTTTTGCATTTCAACAGAAACATCACCTTTACTTGTTAAACATACAGGATGATTCTTTAAACGATGAGTAAACTCTACTTCATTAACACCGTTATTTAAGGCATCATGCATTTTAATAAACATATCTTTATATTCTTCGTTAACTTTATTTAACTCATTCTTTTCTTCTTCACTTTCAAAGTTAGCATCACTACTTGCTACATTAACAAAGTTTTTCTCTTCATAGTTCATCATTACTTTAAAGACAAATTCATCTAAATAGTCAGTTAAATATAAAATATCTATACCCTTTTCTTTGGCACTTTCAACTTGAGGTAATAAATCTATCTTATCAATAGTCTCTCCACAAGCATAGTAAATTGTCTTATCATCATCATTCATATTAGAAACATATTCTTGAAGTGTAACCATCTTTTTCTCTTTAGATGAATAGAAAAGTAATAAGTCTTGTAAAGTTTCTTTAGCCATACCGTAAGACTCATAAATACCTACTTTTAGTTGCATTCCAAAGTCTTTAAAGAACTTCTCATAATTTTCTCTATCGTTTTTAAGCATCTTCTCAAGTTCTTTTTTTATTTTAGATTCAAGACTCTTAGCGATAGTTTTAATTTGATAATCATCTTGTAAAGTTTCTCTTGATATATTTAAAGACACATCTTCACTATCAACTATACCTTTAACAAAACTAAAGTAATCAGGTAAAAGAAGAGAACATTTATCCATGATTAGAACACCTTTAGAGTAAAGTTCAAGTCCTTTCTCATAATCTTTAGAATAATAATTATATGGAGCATGACTTGGTATAAATAAAAGAGCTGTATATGAACATCTTCCTTCTACTTCACTACGTATTACTTTTAAAGGAGCTTCATAGTCATAGAATTTATCTGTATAAAATGAATTATAATCTTCATCTTTTACACTACTCTTCCCTTTCTTCCAAATTGGAACCATACTATTTAAGGTTTTATCTTCAACCTTTTTTTCTTCTTTATCATCCTTCTTAGTAGTAGTCTCTACTTCCATCTTAATTGGATAAGTTATATAATCAGAATATTTCTTAACTAATCTTTCAATAGTATAATCTTCTAGATATTCATCATAATTATTATCTTCATTATTCTCTTTTAAGTGAAGAATAATTTTTGTACCGATATTTTCATAGTCTACTTCTTCAATAGAGTATCCATCAGCACCTCTTGATACCCAACGATATGCTTTATCACTATTATAGGCCTTACTAATAACTTCTACTTCATCACTTACCATAAAACTAGAGTAAAATCCTACACCAAACTGTCCAATAATAGCCATATTTTTATCATCAGACATTTTCTCTTTGAATAACTCTGAACCACTCTTAGCGATAGTACCTAAGTTATTTTCAAGTTCAACATCAGTCATACCAATACCATTATCAACAATAGTTAAGGTACGATTATCTTTATCAGGTATAAGTCTAATCTCTAAATCTTTCTTTTTTATCTTAATATTTTTATTAGTAAGTGACTCATAATAAAGTTTATCAATAGCATCACTTGCATTAGAGATTAACTCTCTTAAAAATATCTCCTTATTAGTATAAATAGAATTAATCATTAAATCTAATAGCTTTTTAGATTCAGCTTTAAATTGTTTTTTCTTCAAAATAATCACTCTTCTTTCTTATTTACATAAAGTAGAATAACACCGAGTTTGGCAATTGTCAAGTATGAGTGCTAAAAAAAGATATAGTTTACTTTTTACTATATCTTTTTAAAATGCATAATAATTAATCAGCAAGTTTTATAGTGAACGGATTATTTTTAGTTCCTATACCACCAGTTATTACGACATTAGATTTTAAATTTAAGGATGGACGAATGCTATAAACACTAACTTTGGGAGAAGGAGATACTTGATTAGAATTTCCATCATTACCAACATACCTAATGGTTAAATCATCTGATTTTGTTAAAGTCCAATAACTTCTATTATTGTTATACTTATCAAACTGCCCCGACATTAACTCGCCATACCTTAGTAATCCTACTTTTGCAGTTGTTATACTTGATATTAATGTATTACCAGTTGTATCTACATATTTTGCTAATTTATAATTTATACCTCTTCCAACTGTGCCAAGATACCACGTAGTATTATCTTCTATCATATTAACATAATCACTACCTACATAGTTGGTTAAATATTCTCCATTTAGAAATGTTCCTATAGTATTAGTACTAGAATAATTTGAATTACCATTATCATCAAAATTTAATATCTTAAACTCTCTATTTTCTTTCAAAGGTTCTGCACTAGTTATTTTAGTTCCTATTTCATTTTCATGACTTACTATTCTATACAGATTGTTCTCTTCGTTTCCAAAGCGGATGTATTCTCCACTATATCTGGTATTTAATAATGTTCCGGATAGATTAGTATCATTATCTCCTTCAAGTCTATAAGGATTATCAATTGTACCATTTCCGCTTACTATTTTAATATTAGGCTTTAAGTTTAAGGACGGTCTGATAAATTGATTATTACTATCGTTTGGAGTGACATAAACGGAACCATTATTTGATACAAAACGATTACCATTTACAGCGGGGCTAAGATACGTGGATGTTAAAGTATACCAATATAGTCCATTATTTAAATATCCTGTCCATGAACTTGCTCCTCTAAAACTCTCCTGATATTCATATATATTTATTAATCCCACAGCATCTTCCACTATTGCTCCATCATCTGATGGTCTTGTTATACTTCCTAAACTAGTTTCATCTTCTGTCGCGTTCCACTTTGCATCCATTACTATAAATTTTTCAGGTTCTCTTAAATTACCTAAGAAACCATCTACACTTGTATCATTTAACCAAGATTCCATATAACTTCCTTCAAATGCAGTTTGATTACTAGTATTATAGCTAATTGTACTTATACCCCATTGAGTTACTAACTTAGTTGTTTTCGCTTCATTATTAACACTAACCGCTCTCCATAACTTTCCACTATACCAGACATAATTATTAGGATCTTCTCCTGTTATAAATGTATCATATCCATCATCATAGGTACTTCCACTGTTTAAGTTTTCTATAATTACTTTTGATGCTTCTTCTCCTACTCTATCTTTTCCATATACATTTACCTTAACTGCAAAGGTTAAATTTCCTCCATCTCCTTGGGGATTATAGTTTTCATCAACATACATTCTAAGCCTATAATTATTACTTTCACTACTATTCATACTAGAAGTATATAAACTCATCTCTCCTGCTGGTCTTCCTGTAAATGTATTAGATGTTGACTCTTCATTATATGTTTCTGGGCTCATTAACTGTTCTTCACCATTATCAGTTAACCTAGTTAAATATAATTTTATATTAGAACCATCTATTGTACCATCTCCTACTTCTTTGGCACTTATTTCATAGTTGATATTAACATCACCTGTTATTTCACTACTAACTGTAAAGTCAAAGTATTCTCCATCTTTTAATCTCGTTGTACCCGTTTCATCAGTTGTAGGTAGAGCATTACCTAAACTTATAGTATTATCACTTTCAGTATAAGTCATAGTAATAGATCCTGTTGTAATCTTATTAGGAACACTACCTTGTTTACTAAAACTAAAAGCCGCATAACTTACTCCTATTATCGCTATTAACATTACTACTAATATTGCAATTATTATAATATTTTCTTTCTTCTTCAAATTCATTTTTTCTTACTCCTCCATTATTTTTTCTAACATTAAAAAGAACAGAATGTAATTATCCTGCTCTTATGTCATAATGAAAGAAAGTAACTATTTTACTATTAAACTGCCCCCCCCAGGTAACATATTGTAAACTCATAATTATACCTTCTTTCTATATATTTTTATCTAACTTGCTCACCAGTTATCCTAAGTTTACCTTTCCAAACTTGTCCCCCAAAATCTCCATCAATATCTACAGTTGGCCATACTCTTAAAATATAACTATTCTCTTCAGAACTATCTAAAGTACCTTGATCTAATACTCTAGAACCATCTTCTCCTAAAGTTTCTAAATAATCAGCTGTACCAACTGTATCATTCTTATCTAAACTATATTTTAAATACATATCATCTAACTTTACATCAGGAGAATCAATCGCTACATTATCAAGATAAATAACATAGTTAACAGAAGCAGTACCAGTATTTTCCAATGTAAAATCATATCCATCTAACGCTAATCCTTCACTATCAGTTAAAGGATAAGTATCTACTAAATTAATAGTATTACCTTCATTCAAAGTTAATTCTAATGTACCTAAAGTTATAGTATTAGGATTTTTACCAGCACCTGCGAATCTAAATGCTGCATATGATAAAGCAATTATTAGAATAATTAATATTACTAATATAACAATTAATGCTATTTTATTTCTTTTCTCTTTCATTTTCTCACCTACACTATAGTTAAAGTATACCATTATTAACTTTATCTTTCAACTCCTTTTTAAGTTAAACTACTTCTTTTAATCGTCTTTATATCTTTACCATCAACTCTAAAACTAACAGTATTTACATCATAATTTGCAAAAGCAGAATAACTTAAAGTATATAAAACTTCTTCTTTAATAATACTATCACTATCAAACAAAGCATTATTAAAATTTAATATTAATAAATCTTCATCTACTATTTCTTTATCAATTAATTCAACATTTTCATTTAAAATACTTTTTAAATTATCTTCATAAATATAACTAGTAGTAAGTTCTTCTACTATTATATCTATCTTATCTTTATTAGCATTATTATTTAAATACTTTGTAACCGGTACATAATAAATATCATTATCTATATCTTCCCCATAATATATAACTACTTTAGTAATATTATCTAAAGTATTATAAGTATACTCATTATTAATACCTATATCTCTAGTTAAAGGCATAACTATTTTTTTATTACTATTAGGATAAGTTTCTAAAGGAATTGAATCTACTGTAATATTTACTTTAGTTATATCATCTAATTCGGTTATAGAATAGACAATAGCCTCTATTAATTTAACAGATAACTCTTCATCTATTTTAAGTAATTCCCTAGAAAAGTCTAAACTAACTACATCATCTTCTATAGTAATATTATTTAACTTAGTATCTTTAGGTATAATAGCATTCAATTTATCAGGAAATTTACTATTATTAGTAACTGTTAAATTACTTATAATATTTTTAATATTATCTTCTAATAACTCTTCATCTAATAATACTTTAGTCTTAACTAAATAATTATTCTCATCTAATAAATATATAGATGAATTAGCAAGATCTGTTATATATTCAAATTCTAAATTAGTTTCAAGTGTCTTTTCTGTTAAAGGTATAAAATATATAGTCATTATAATAAATAGACTCATAGTAGTAATAAATATTTTTCTTAAAGCTTTCTTCCTTAGCATAAAATCACCTAGTAAATTATATAAAAAAAAGTACTTGTTTAGTACTTTTTATAAAGTAATTTCATTTAATTTTAAAAGTTCTATAACAGCATTAGCTCTTCCTTTAACTCCAAGCTTTTGCATAACATTAGAAATATGATTTCTAACTGTTTTTTCACTGATTCCCAAATTGCTAGCAATTTCTTTAGTAGTTAAACCACTTACTAAAAGTTTAAAGACTTCTTTTTCTCTTGTTGTTAGTATTCCTCTCATAATTATCCCCTTTCCCTAATTCTTGACTTAGTCAATAGTATTTTATGAGAAAAGGAATATTTGTTGTAGATAAAAGAACTAGTTACCTTCAAATTTAACTGTTATAGTTTTTTTAGTATCATACTCTCCTTGAATAGTTCTCATGATATTATTTGCAAGTGTTACATCATGTTTTTTCTTAGCAGCTACTACTGTTATTGTATTAGACTCTACTTTAACAAAACTATCAAGTTTATGTTTTTCTTTAATTAGTTTCTCTAATTTTTCTTCTTCTCCTTCTATTACTGATAAGTATTTTAATTGTTCATAGGCATTATTTTTCTCATCAGTAGTAGCCTCTTCATTAGTCATAGTTGTCTTTAGTTCTTCTTTTTCTTTATCTCGCTCTTCATCTAAGCTTACTCTTAGGGCAGTTAAGCTATCAGCTTCATCTACTTCACTAATAGTATTTTCATCAGTAGTATTAGTATTATTATCTTCTTTTTTTGCCTCTTCTTTAGTATCAGTAGAACTACTTGCAATAAGTAAGTCATTAGGCATAGTTATATAGTAAACACTAAGGACCAAGATAAGACTAAAAAGAGTTAAAAACCATAAATTTTGTTTATTAATCATTTGCTTCCTCCCTTTTACTATTACAATCTATGAGGGAAGATATGCTTTTATGACTTTAAATTATAAGCAGCTTTTATGACAGCAAGACGACCATAGGTATAAGTTAAAGAGCCTTGTTGATAAGCGATAAATGGAGGTCTTAGAGGTCCATCACAGGAAAGTTCTATAGATGAGCCTTGTGTAAATGAACCACTTGCCATAATTACTTTATCAGTATAACCTGGCATAGCATCAGGTATAGGTAGGGAATTAGAGTCTATTGGAGAATTCATTTGAATACCTTGAGTATATTTTATTAAAAGATTTTCATCATTAAAGATAATATTCTCTACGATATCAGCTCTTTCTTCATTATATTTAGGTTCTACATTATAACCTAATTCTTCTAGTAAACAAGAGGTAAATATTGCAGTTTTTAAAGATGCTGAAACAACACTAGGTGCAAGAAATAAACCTTGTAATAATTGTTTATTAATACCTAATGATGGTCCCACTTCTTTACCTTCTCCTGGTAAAGTTAAACGTTCACTACATAGTTTTATTA
Organism: uncultured Bacilli bacterium; assembly: GCA_944331955.1. Lineage (GTDB taxonomy): Bacteria > Bacillota_I > Bacilli_A > RF39 > UBA660 > Onthousia. The sequence continues at coordinate 17,880 of CALVIY010000001.1, read as the reverse complement.
AATCACTTCTTCCTACAATGTAAGCACCATTAGGAGCAATACCTCCTCCTAAGTTTTTAATTAAAGAACCAACAGCAATATCAGCACCTACTTCTATAGGTTCCCTACTACTTACAAATTCACAGTAACAGTTATCAACCATAATAATGATATCTATATCAAGAGATTTAATAAAAGATATAACTTTTTCTACTTTGTCTATAGTAAGACTCTTCCTAGTAGAATATCCTTTACTTCTTTGTATTTCTATTACTTTAATTTTATTAGTAGTAATAACTTCTTTAATTTTATCATAGTCAAAGTCATTATCAACTAAATCTACTTGCATATAATTAACACCAAAACTTTTTAAGGAAGAGGGATTATCTACAAGTCCAATAACTTCATCCATAGTGTCATAAGGTTTACCTGTAATACTTAAAAGAGTATCTCCTGGACGAAGAAGAGCAAAGAAAGCGACAGTTAAAGCGTGAGATCCTGATATAAATTGATTACGAACTAAAGCATCTTCACTTTTAAAAATATCAGAGTATATCTTCTCTATTTTATCACGACCTAAATCATTATAACCATAACCAGTTGTAGCATTAAAATCAGTTTCAGCGACTTGTTCTTTAATAAAGGCATTTAGAACTTTCTCACAATTTTCCCTTTCTAACCCATCAACTTTACTTAATTCATCTTTAATCTTTAAATCTATTTTTCTAATTAATTCTTCAAACACTTTTAACACCTCCATCTATTCTAATAATAGAATCATTTATATAACTAGCTTTATCAGTTCCAAGAAAATAAGCAAGATCTGCAATTTCTTCAGGCTCTGCAAAACGATTAAGCAGTATTTTTGATATTTCTTTATCAATAAATTCCTTATCTAAATCTTTATTCATATCAGTATTAATCCAACCTGGACAAATAGTATTAACACGAATATAAGGAGCGAAATAATTAGCAAGATTATGATTAAGAGAAATAACTCCTGCTTTAGATGCATCATAGTCAATTGACTCTGGATATGTAGTATCAATTCCGTTAGTAGATGAAATATTAATAATACTACCACTCTTTCTTTCTAACATTTTAAGTCCTATTTTTTTAGATAAAAGGTATGTACCTACAAGATTAACTTCTAAAGTTTTCATAAAGTCATTCTTAGTCTTTAATTCAAAATCTTGATCTAAAGCGATAGAAGCATTATTAATTAATATATCAAGATGACCAAACTCTTTATAAATTTCTTCAATCATACAATCAATCTCTTCTTCTTTAGATATATCACATTTAATTACTAAAGCTTTAACTTTATAAGTATTCTCTACATAATTTTTTAATTCAAAAGCTTCTTTTTCACTATTATTATAATTAATAACTACATCATTTCCATTCTTAGCATATTCTAAAACAATAGACCTACCAAGTCCCCTACTAGAACCTGTCACAAATACATTCATTATAATCAACTCCTGTTAGTATTATAAGGTAAGAAAAGAAAAAAAGAAAGTACTAAGATGTACTTTCAAGTTCTATTTAAAATAGATTCACTTTTGTTGCATCAACACTTATTATTTTTTACAAAATTAAATAAACATTTACATCCCTTACTTATTTCATCATAAGTAATAGTAAAATTATGAGTATACCAAGGATCATCAATCTCTTTACTATCATTTGTAAAATCTAATAACTTATATATTTTCTTATCAGTACCAAATAACATTTTCATAGACTTAATATTATAATCATCCATACCTATAAAGTAATCATACTTTTCATAATCCCTTTTCTCTAACTGAGTTGCAATATGTTTACTATATGGAATATTATATTTATCTAACATTCTTTTAGTACCAGGATGTATATCACTACCAACATCTGCAGATGTTCCTCTTGACTCTATTAAGAATTCTTTTTCAAGTCCCTGTTTTTTTACTAAATCTTTAAATATAAACTCAGCCATAGTACTTCTACAAATATTACCTAAACACACAAAACAAATTCTTATCATAACTACCCTTCCTATTCATTATTAAATTTTAATAATTCTCTTATATCATCAACAGATAAGTTTTGAAAACTCTTATACTCATCTCCATCATTTTCTATTAGTTTATCACTAAGTATCTTTTTCTTTGCTTGTAAATCAAGTATTTTCTCTTCAATAGTTCCTTTAGTAATTAGTTTAATAACTTCAACTGTATTCTTTTGGCCTATTCTATGCGCTCTATCAGTCGCTTGATTCTCTGCTTGAGGATTCCACCACAAATCTAGATGTATTACTATATCTGCACTAGTAAGGTTAAGACCTGTACCACCACTTTTTAACATAATTAAGAAGATATTAGTATCATCTGTATTAAACTTATCTACTAACTCTTGACGTTTCTTACTATTAACAGAACCATCTATAACATAACTAGTAATACCTTCTTTATCAAGATTATCTTTTACTATATTTAAAGCTGTTCTAAAACTAGTAAATAATAGTATTTTATGTCCATTAGACACTGCTTCTTTAACTACATCTGTTAAATGGTCTATTTTAGATGATGTTTTATTAAAGTTATCAAAGATAATCTTAGGATCTATACATACTTGTCTAAGTCTAGTTAAAAGTGTAAGTATCTGCATCTTATTCTTAGTAAAGCCTGCACTTACTAACTCTTCCATTTCTTCTTTAGTTTCTTTAACTAAAGCAGCATATATCTTCTTTTCTTCATCACTTAAATCTATATAAATATTATTCTCTAACTTATCAGGTAAATCTTTAAGTACTTCATTTTTCTTACGTCTTAAAATAAATGGCTTAACCTCTCTTCTAAGCTTACTTAATGTTAGATTTGTATCATCATCAAAGTCTTCTCCTATTTTATATTTCTCACTAAATTTAGATTTATTAGCAAGAAAACCAGGCATTATATAGTCAAAGATACTCCATAACTCTAGAATAGAGTTTTCAATAGGTGTTCCTGTTAAAGCAAGTTTAACTTCACTATTAATACTCTTAACCGCTTTAGTTAACATAGCAGTTGGATTCTTAATATTTTGGGCTTCATCTATAATCATAACTTTAAAGTTCATCTCTTTATAGATATCTAAATCTTCTCTAAGTAATCCATAACTAGTAATATAAACATTACCTTCATACCAACCTAACTTCTTATGTCTTTCTTTCTTTAATCCTACAAAAATACTTCTTTTAATATCATCACTAAACTTTTTAAACTCATTATCCCAGTTATAGACTAAAGCGGTAGGACAAACTATTAATATTTTAGCATTATTATCTTCTTCTAACACTCTTCGAATAAAGATGATAGTTTGTAAACTCTTACCAAGTCCCATCTCATCAGCAAGTATACCACCTAGACCACATTTATATAGGTTATAAAGCCATTTAACACCATCTTTTTGATAAGGTCTAAGTAGTTTATCTTCATCTTTAGTAAATTTAATATCTGCATTCTTATATTCTTTAAAATTATTAACAAACTTATCAAACAAGTTATTAGTCTTAATAAATCTATTTTTACTTCTTAAACTATCTAGATACAATGCTCTAAACTTAGGTATTTCACCCTTCTCATCATCTAAATCAAAATCTTCTTTTAATTCTTCTAACTCTTTAATAGATGGATCTAACAAGTCTAAGATATCACCACTTTTTAATCTATAGTACTTCTTTTTATTCTTTAGATTTAAAAAGATATCATCCAACTCACTAGGACTTACATTATCAAATTTAAATTCATAATTTAAGATATTATCTTGTCCTATACTAAAAGATGTAGAACCTTTTACTTTCTTAATTAGACTTGTATTCTTTAACTTTTCACTAGTAAATACTTCATAAGTATCAGTTAACTCATCTATCCCATTTTCTAAAAAATAACCTACTTCATCTATATCATAAAGTTTAAGTTCACTATCAAAACCATACTTAGTAAGTTCTAAGAAGACACTTCGCTCAAACTCTTTATCTCTAACAACATTACTATTATCTTTATCTAAATAATTTACCTCTATATCACCATAAGTAAAGATGATTTTACATTCTATATATAGTTCTAATATATCAAAATATAACTTTACAGAAGGAGTCTTAACTATAACTAAATCATCTACTGATTTATCAAGCTCTACTTTATCTTTAATATTAGGGATTAAATAGTCTTTAACTTCTTTAAATCTATTATTAGAAAAAGAAAAACTATCTATTTCTTCTTCTAATACATTTCTTGCTATAATACTTTCTATTTCATTTAATTTATAAACACCATTATCATCTATTAAATATCTATAATCACTACAAAGATTAGTTAAATTAGATAAATCGGCATCTACATTTAAAGTATGAAAATCTTTTCCTTTACTTACTTTAAAGTTAAATGGAAGTCCTTTAATTAAAGGTAATTCTTTTTCAGTATAAGGATATTCTACATGGATAGAATCAACTATTTCAAACAAGTCATCTAAAGTATTTTTAGTAGGTATTAAGTAGGAATCATAACGATAAAGTCTAGAATAAGCTAGCTCTATAAAATTTATTAATCTTCTATTTTCACTATTAAAATAATAATCTTTATTACTATAATTAAATTCTTTACCAAATTTAACTTCACGACCACTACGATAACTATCTATAAAAGATTTTACTTTGTTGCCTAAAGCATACATCTTAGTTGAACCTATTTTAAATCTTAATTCATAATAAGTAGAATAACTATTACTATAATAACCCATATGTCTTTCTAATTTAAAATATGGTACGATAAAGGCTTCTTTTTTAATATTATTTCTATTACTAGACACTTCCTTTATTTCATTTAAAAGATTATTAGCATAGTAATCAGCAGTATCATCTTCATCTATTAAAAAGTATTCTCCTTGATATTTAACTAAAGATGCTGCAATATGTTTACAAGATGATGTTGCATTATACTGGGGACATGTACAAGATGTATCAGTAATATTATGTTTTTTATCAGTATATATTGTAACTATATATGATCTAAGAGTATGTTCAGATGAAACAATAAATCTATAAATAAATTCATCATAGTCTTGTCCCATACCTACATACTTAACTTTTCTATTATCATAGTTTAAACCTTTTTGTAAATCACTATATGAAACATATTTTAATAACTCTTCAGTCATAGATACACCGCCTTTTACATCATGTATTACTATAGCACAAAAGTAAAGAAAAAGCATCTAATAACTAAATTAAATGCTTTTTGAAATTACTACTATAAATAATACTACTGTTAAGATAAGAGCGATAGTTGTTAGGGCAGTGATTAAAGCTATTTTTTTATTCTCTAAATCTTTATTCATAGATATCTCCTTTCCTAGAATAATATCGCCCATATAATTATATTAGATGCTTCAAATCAAAAGTATCATATATTATTCTTGTAGTCAAGAAAAAAGATGTTCAAAAGAACAATCTTTTAAACATCTTTATATTTTAATTTTCTCTTTTTCTTCTTACAAAGAATCCAAGTAGTAACATATCAACTAATGCTGTTAAATAAATGATATTAATATTATCTGATGTTTCTGGATTTACTATTTCTATAACTTTATCTTTTGGTGGTTCCTCAACCGTTGTCGTAACATCGTTAGATGGAACTTCTTCATCATTATCATTACCTAAGACTAAAGCAGTATTATTAATAGCAGTACCACTAGTTACATCATCTTTTACTCTAGTAACTAAAGTAAATATTTTCTTTTCATTTGGATTTAGTGCATCAATTTTATATATTACAGTATGAGTAGATGGATCATAGACACCACCTTCACTAGAGATAAACTCTAAGTTAGTATCTAAGTTATCTACAAGTACTATATCATTAGCTTCTACATCACCATCATTAGAAACAGTAATTGTATAAGTTAATGTATCACCAGGATTTACAGTAGTTTTATCTACAGTCTTTGTAACAGTAAGAATTCTATGATTATTAACAATTGTAAAGGTATCAGAACTATAAGTAGTTTCATAACCATCTATTTTACTTATTTCTTCTAAGGTGTAATTAATTAAGTTTCCATTTAAGTATTTATTTAGGTTATCAATAGTTTCTTTAAAGCCATTAGCAGTATTTAATCTAATAGTTTGATAATGCTCTCCATTTGCTAATAAATTAACAAGAATTTCATCACTTCTTAAACCATCTTTATTATTCATATCGTTCCAGATTTTTTCAGCAGTGACACTAGTCTTTTCTACTTCATGAGTATTAGTAACTACAAAGTCATTACCATTATATTTATAGGATACAGTATAACCGTTTGCTACATTTTCTTCTTTTAATGTATAAGTTATTCTTTCACCATTTTCATATACTGGTAAATTATCAATAGTTTCTGTCCAGTTATTAGCATCACTTAAAGTTATATCATAATTTAGAGGTTTACCATCAGCTAATAAATAGATCTTAACAGAACCAGGTCTCATACCATCTTGGTTATTAGCATCATTCCACTCTTTAGTTATATTAATACTTCTTACTTCTGGAGTATGAGTATTAGTAACTGTTAAAGTTTCTTGATCATAACTTGCAGTATAACCTGTAACTGTCTCTTCTTCTATTGTATAGTTAATTAACTCACCGTTAGCATATTTTTGTAAGTCAGATACTTTTAAAGTATAATTGTTATCTTTAGTTAAAGTATAAGTATTTACAATATCACCATTAGCATAAAGTGTTACATTAACTGAATCTGGTCTAATACCATCTTGGTTATCATTATCCTTCCAAACTTTAGTAATAGTCTTTTCTGTTTTTGTAACTTCTCTTGTATTAGTAATAGTTAGATTATCTTGATCATAACTAACAGCATAACCTTCTGGAACTTCTTTTTCTATAACAGTATATTTAATTTCTTTACCATCTTCATTAAGACTTAAGTTTGTAAATGTATGAGTCCAGTTATTAGATTCACTTAATATAGCATCATCTACTACTTCATTATTATTATCAAGTAATTCTACAGTAATACTATTAGGTCTAAATCCTTCTATATTGTTTTCATCTTTCCATATCTTAGTAACTGTTTTCTTAGTTGTATAAGTATTATGAGTATTAGTAATTGTATAAGTGTCATCACTATAACTTACTTCATAACCATCAGGTACATTTTCTTCTTTTGCAATATATACTATTTCTTTACCATTTTCATATTTAGGTAGATTAGTAAAATCATAAGTCCAGTCATTAGATGCATTTAATTCTACTGTTTTTACTAATTTATCACCATTATATAAACCTATAGTAACTGATTCTGGTCTAATACCATCTTGGTTATTATTATCTTCCCATAATTTATTAACTGTTTTAGAAGTTACTTCTGGTGTATATGAATTTGTTAGAGTTATAGTATCTCCAACCATTTCATTACTAGTTAAAGTATAACCATCAACAGCGCTTTCACTTACTGTATAAGTTATTTCTTTACCATTTTCATATTTTGGTAAATTTTCAAATGTATATGACCAACTATCTGCAGTTAACTCTTTAGTTGTTTTCTCTTCTCCATTAGCATATAAAGTAACTAAAATTGATTCTGGTCTTTTGCCATCTTGATTATTAGCATCATCCCAAACTTTATCTACTGTAATACTTCTTACTTCTGGAGTATGAGTATTAGTAATAGTTAAGCCATCTTTACTATATGTAGTTGTATAACCATCTACTTTAGTTTCTTCTGTAACTGTATAAACTATTTCTTTACCATCTTCATTTTTCTCAAGATCAGTAAAGTTATGACGCCAGTTATTAGATTCATTTAAAGTAGCGGTATATTCAGTTGCAACTCCATTAGCATAAAGTCTAACTACAACAGAATCTGGTCTAATACCATCTTGATCATTATTATCTTTCCATACCTTAATAGCAGTCTTTGTAACTCTATCAGTTGTATGCGTATTAGAAATAGTTGTTGAACCATCATCATTTATAGTAACATCTTTACTATAACCTTCTGGTACATTTACTTCATCAATAGTATAGTTGATTTCTTTACCATTACTATATTTATCTAAGTTAGTAAAAGTATATGACCAATCATTAGATTCATTTAATATAGCTGTATCACCTGTTCTTACTCCATCTTTAGATAAAGCGACGGTAATACTATCTGGTCTTAAACCATCTTGATTGTTATTATCTTTCCATACTTTAGTAACACTACGAGTTGTCTTTTCTACCTCGTGCGTATTAGTAATAGTAAGTCCATCATCACTATAAGTAGTTGTATAACCATCTACTTTAGTTATTTCTTTAACTGTATAGTTAATTTCTTTATTATCAGTATATTTAGGTAAATTAGTAAACTCATAAGTCCAATTGTTTTCTTCACTTAAATTTACTTTATTACCTGTTTCTTTTCCATTTGCAAGTAACTCTACTTCAATAGAATCTGGTCTAATACCATCTTGATTATTAGAATCATCCCATACTTTAGTAACAGTCTTAGATGTTACTTCATCAGGATCATCTAAAACTATTTTACCATTATTACCAAGAACAGTTGTAACAACTCCTGTTTCTTTATTAAATGTTGTATCATAATAATTAGGATTTGTATTAGTTACATTTTCATCTTTAGGTAAATTTCTATTTTGATATTTAGGTGTACTACTTGCAATTGTTCCATCTTCATTATATGTAATATTTTCATAATAATATGGATTATCTTTTACAGGAGAGAATGTTGCTGTTGTCTTTGATGTAGTAAAGTTATTAGTATAGAATACATCTCCTGTCTTAGAATTTTCAATCGCTTCATCACTTAGTCCTACTCTTGTTGTTAATCTAATAGGACTAACATTATCATCTTTATCTCTTGTAATAAATGGGAATAAATTCTTTGGTATTGCAAAAGATATAGTTTGTGTTCCATCATCATTATGATAAACTCTAACTTGTAAGTTAGATAGATTAACAGTCTTTCCATCACTGTTAGTAACACTATGATTATAGATATATGCTGTATATCTAGCTTCCTCATAAATGTCTGTATAACCATAAGGAACTCCATTATAAGTTACGATAGGAGCATTTTTTACTTCCATTCCTGTACCTAATGTATCAGAGAATGTTAAGGCTCTTGTATCATCAGTATCTCCAAATGGACTAGATGTACCTTTAATTATCTCTGATGCTATACCTTCTAAAATAGAATTTAACTCTTCACTAGATATAGAACCAGAATAGCCACTATCTACATAATTATAATCACCATTATGATTATTAAGATAATCTCTTAAGCTTCCTTCATTACCATAATAGCTTAAGTTATTAACGTTTTCTGTAGTAGGATTTAAAACTGCTTTACCAAAATTAGTAGTAACGTCAAGTCCAATTGTATAATACATACAATCTTCCCCATATTTTGTTTCTACCTTATCTTTATAATTCTTACCAGTTAAGATTGTATTATAACCAATCTGACCAGTACTTCTACTACCATAACCAAGATTAGAGTTTCCTACATTGCTATAGTTAGTAGTACCATAAGTAGGTTCTCCATCTGATAATAAGATAATTACAGGGACTCTATCTTCAGTATCATTATTATTTATTAATTGGTTAGCACCTCTTGCCATACCACTTTGAGTATAAGTACCTCCATTTATATAAGCACTTCCATATACTCTTCTATTATTACTATCTCTTAAGTTGTTTGATGTGGATATAGAAGATGCTGAAAACATTCCACCTCTTTCATAAGTCAAATAATCATTTTTGTTATATTGATTAGTTGTACTGTAAGAGTCAAGAGAAAGTAATGTATCGCTAGAACCACTAAAAGTTACAACCCCAACTCTATTCTCACCATTTGCACGCATAATAGTACCAATTGCCGTATTAACAGCATTAACCATACTTATATAGCGATCATTATTTTCCATACTACCAGAAACATCTAGAACAAAGACAACATCAAGTTTTTTATTAGTTGCAACTGTTTTTTTAGTTTCAAAGCCTTGTCCTAAAGCTGATAGTGTAATATCAAACAAATCTTCTTCAACATGATCAACACTTTTATCAGTCATAATCATACCATCATCAGATTCAGAATTATTATATAAATCTTCAATGTTAGATGTATTAGCATCTGCAACAGAGATTGTATCATAGTTAACATCATCTGCTAAAGCATAAACCAAGTAAGAAAAATTTGCTTGACTAAAGAAAGTCATAATAGCTAAAAAAGTATAACTAATTTTTTGTGCTATTACTCTGCCTCTTTTTCTTTTCATCTCACTTCTTCCTTTCTAAAAGATTGCTTCTTATTCTAATTATTTGATTACTTAAAGTCAACACTTTTTTTATTTTCGAGTAACTTTTATCTTAAAATTTAAAAATTTACTCCAAATTTATTGCAAATTTCTAAAATTGCATTATAATAAATAGTTCATAGGTGATTTTATGAGAAAGAAAAAAGGGAAAATAGTTATTCTAGGATTTATTATTGTAATAATTATAGTTTTAAATTTATATGCAGTTTATTTTATGTTAGAGCGGAATAATGATAAAAAAGAAACATTAGATATGCTAAAAGTAATAGATAATAATATTGATATTAAAGAAGATGAAATTAACTCTGATATTAATGATAATAAAAACATAGAAACAATGGATTTAGACTTAAATAATTTAAAGAATATTAACTCTGATACTGTCGCTTATTTAAAAGTAGAATCTACTAATATAAATTACCCTGTTGTTAAGTCTAATGATAATGAGTATTACTTAAATCATTCTTTTAACAAAAATAAAAACCAAGAAGGTTGGATTTTCTTGGATTATAGGAATAATATTAACAATTTAGATAATAATACTATTATTTATGGTCATAACAGATTAACAGGTACAATGTTTGGGACTTTAAAGAACCTTTTAAATAAGTCTTATCAAGAAAGTACTAATCATTATATTTATTTTACTACAGAAAATAACAATTATGTTTTTGAAGTATTTAGTACTTACATAACTAGTAATGAAAGTTATTATTTAAAAACAACTTTTAAAGATGATAATGAATATTTAGAGTTTTTAAACACTTTAAAGACTAGAAGCACTTATAATTTTAATATAGAGTTAAACTCTGATGATAAGATAATTACTCTATCTACTTGTAGTGGTTCTAATGATAGAATGGTAGTTCACGGTAAATTAATTTATAAAAATTAAAAACATAGATTTATTTGACATACAGTCAAGTCTATGTTTTTTTACTATTTATCTAAATCAATAAGTTCGTATTCACGGTTACCTACACCAAGGTCATAGGCTGCTTCTATAGTATGAACCCCATGACGTGATTCAATTCTCTCTATTAATTTATCTCTACCTGGATCATTAGAATTATAAACTAAATCAAGACAAGCTTGATCTACTGCAACTGGATCAAGTGATGCAAGTATTCCAATATCCTTCATACAAGGATCTGAGGCATTACCATCACAATCACAATCAACAGAAATATTTTTCATAACATTAATGTAAACGGCATTACCTTTAAAATAATCTACTATAGAACTAGCAGCATCTGCCATTGCTTCTAAGAATCTATCTTGTTCTGGTAAGTTATCCCATAGTTTTGTTTGGTCAGTTTCCTTTCCTGCAGTATGAATTAGTGTTTTACCAGCACTTGAAGCACAACCAATAGATAATTGTTTTAACGCTCCACCATAACCTCCCATAGCATGTCCTTTAAAATGAGATAAAACAAGTAATGAATCATACTTTGCTAAATCTTTTCCTACATAGTTTTTCTTTAAGACTTTACCACTTGGAATATCAAGTTCCATATCAGGACCTTCTCTATCTAATAAATCAAATGGAAAATATTTCTCCCACTCATGTTCTTTAATTAATTCAAGATGTTTTTCTGTAGAGTTTCTAGCACCTTCATAAGCAGTATTGCACTCAACAACAGTACCATTAACATAATTAATTACATCTTTAACAAACTCTGGTCGTAAATAGTTCTTATTACCTTTCTCTCCAGAATGCATTTTAACAGCTATCTTTCCTTCTAATTTCTTTCCTACTGCCTCATAAGCTTTAATAATGTTTTCTGGAGTTATCTCCTTAATAAAATATACTTTTGATTTTTCCATAGTATCTTCCTCCTTTAATTAATATATCTCTTTTATAATTTATTATACTCTTCATCTGTTACAGGCTCACACCATTCATTTGATGTTTCTTCACCAGGAACTTCAATGGCTAAATGACTAAACCAAGAATCTTTCTTAGCCCCATGCCAATGTTTTATATTAGCAGGAATAGTAATAACCATACCAGGTTTTAGACTAACAGCATCCTTACCTTCTTCTTGATACCATCCTTCACCATCTACACAGATAAGAATTTGTCCTCCTCCACTTTCAGCATGATGAATATGCCAGTTATTACGACAAGCAGGTTCGAAAGTAACATTTGCAATAAATAGACTTGTTTTATTAGGATCTGTTAAAGGATTTAAATAACTCTTACCAATAAAATATTTTGCAAAAGCAGTATTCTCTTCTCCTAAACCAAAGTCTCCTCCTTTTTTTATATCATTCATTATTTATCTTCTCCTTTCTCAGTTATATTTTTAATTAAATTAATTGCATTTAAACTTCTAGGAAAACCTAGATATGGAACTAAATTCTTTACTACTTCAACTAACAACTCTTTACTATTTCCTAATGCCAAATTAGCATATATATGAGATGAAAGTTGTGGTACTACATCTTGGAATGATGCTAGTGTTGCAAAAGTAATTAGTTCTCTTTCTTTATAACTTAAATATTTTCTAGTATAAAAATCTCCAAAACAATAACTTGCTAGATAATCCCAAATAAATTTAAAATCTTCACTTTCATTATTTCTTGATTTATCTATATTTTCTTTACCAAAAAGATTATACTGTGTTTCTAAGCCTTTAGAGTATCTATTATCATTATTAGTAGTAGAAGCATCTTCTGTTTTACCTAAAACACTATCTGTTATTACAAGGAATGGATAAACTTTACCAAACCCTAGATATGGAACAGTCTGATATACTGCTTCTTTCAAAGACTCTTTATCTACATGATTTACCGCTTCACTTAACTTATCTTTAAAGATTTCTTTACTATTAGTAGATATTAAAGCAGGTAATAAAGTTAAGTATTTACTTCTTTCATCAAGGTTACTTTTAATATCACTAGATATAAAATTGTTAACAATATAATCTACTTCCATTACTTATTAGCCTCCTCTATAAATTTATCTATAGCACTACTATCAGTTACTAACTTATCCCCATCAAATTTTAAAATTAATTCATTAATAACATTAGGTGCATATTTCTTTATATCTTCTACAGTATGACCTAACCAACCACCATTTGTAATTATTGGCATTACTTTCTTATCCTTTAAATCATACTTTTCTAAGAATGTATGAACGACAGGTGCATAAGTGTAACCACTGTTTAACTTAAACAGGAGTTGCTAAAATAACAGTATCATAGTTATTTAAGTTGATATTAATATCTTCTATTTCTCTTAAATAATTTCTATTAACTTCTTCTTGTCCTAAATCTACGACCTCATCATAGTCAGTAGAATAAGGCTCCTTGGGTTTAATTTCAAAAACATCTGCATCTATTTTCTGTTTAATCATGTCAACAATTCTTTTAGTATGATTAGAATATGAATAATAAACAATCGCTTTCTTCATAAACATCACCTTTCCTCTTACAAGATAATTTTACTACTTAGACTTAACTCTAAGTCAAGAGTAAATTACTTAGTTTCTTTATCTATCCAATCTAAATAATCTTTACTTGGACTAGTTAAAGGAAATACAGCATATTCAAATACTTCATAACTATGAATTTCTTTTATCACTTCATAAACTTCATTAACTAAAGACTCTTTAGTCTTCATAAAAACTAAGTACTCTTTGTCATCTTCTCTTTCTCTTTTATAATTCCAACTACTATCACTAATTATTACTTGTAAACTTGCAACTAACTTTTCCTTTAAAAGTTTTATCTTTGTTAATTTTACTTCTTCTTCATTGTTAAATGCTACTTCTATCATTACATATCTCATCTTATCACCTTCAAATATATTATATAAAATTTTATGAAATTTAAAAAGATGCTAAACAGTTTTCTTATAAACTAAACAAGCATCTTTTTCTCTCTTTGGATCCATATTAGTATATGGATTTTCATAATAATCAATAGATTTAAAATAATAATAGTTAAATTCATCCAAAGGAAATACCTCATCTCTTATCTCTTTATTAAATATACCATTGGAATAGTACTCATCAAATATTGTATAAATATAACCTATAATAATTATTCCATTATCATTAAGATTATCTTTAAATGACATTATATAATTTTTAAAGGCTTCTAGTGGTAATTTTCTTTGTAAATAAGCAGTCTCACAAATTGTATTTTTTAAAAACATAGAAGAAGCATATTGAATTATATTAGAAAAATACATTAAATCATAATTTTTTGCCAATACTAGCTCTTTAATATCCTTATTTATAAAAGTTATTTTAATATTTTTAGAAACTTCTTTAAGTTTTTCAAAGTTATCATCATCTAAATATGCTACTGTATGTTCTAAAGTATCTCTAAAATATTCATCACTATTAAATAATCTAGCAGATTCTCTAATAGTAGAAAAATTATACTTATTATATAGGTCATTCCAAAACTTATAACTATTTCCTTTTAAATTAGGTGCAATTTTATCAAATATTCTTATATCAAAAGGCTTTATTAAACGATTCCCAAATATAGTATAATTATCAGTACCACGATAACAAAAATAATCTAAATATTCTTCTTTAGTTATATTAGCATCAAGTGCTGCTTTTTTTAGATGAAATAGATATTCCGTTAAAGGATTAATATCAAAAGCAGTAACACTTTTCGCTCCTCTTAAATACATATCAAAAATTTGATCGGATGAACCTAAAACACTAAGACAATCTTTATCTTTAAAACTAAAATGACTAAACATCCCATTAATATTTTCTGTAGTAAATGGATATATCATATCAAAGATATCATCATTTTCTCTAAAAAATGATGGTATTTTTATCAAATAATTAGCTCTTTTTATATCATCTTTTATTTTAGACATATAATCAACTCCGTGCTAGTTATAATATCACTAATATATCTAAAAGTAAAGTGTCATAAATAATTATATTTTACCAGTTTTTACCAATTAATACCAAAAGAAAAACTAGTCTTGGAAATGTCCAAATCTAGCTTTTTCTTCATAACATATATTTAATAAATCTAAATCCTTAATAATATTTTTAGGGGTACACTCAAGATATAATGATTCATCTGGTTCGATATAGCCTTTATCACTATCTATATATATTGATAAAGGTTTATCTATACCAATAGCATAACTAATAACTACTTCACACCAAGATAAGTTATATCTTTTTAAATAATCCTTAGCGATTAATCTTGCTTTATAAGTAGCACTTCTATCTACTTTAGTAGAGTCTTTCCCAGAAAAAGCACCTCCACCTACTCTTGCAAATGATTGATAAGAATCAACTACTATCTTTCTTCCAGTAAGACCAGAATCTCCTTCAAATCCACCTATTTCAAATCTACCAGTAGGATTAATTAAAAACTCTTCTATTTCAATATCATAATCTTTACATATAGATAGACAAGCCTCTTTTATTAAGTTATCTGTATAGTCACGATGTTCTTCATCATTTTGATAAGAAATAGTAAAATATTTAATCTTTTTTAATTTCATATTATCATCATAATAACCTGTAATCTCTGCTTTACCATCACTTTTTAGATAAGAACAAGTTTGTCTTTCTTTATCATACCATTTACTAAATCTTTGTAATATTACCATAGCAGTAGGAAGTAGTTCTTTAGTATCGTTAACTGCATAACCAAACATCATCCCTTGATCCCCTGCTCCACCTACTTCATCATTAGTACCCATTGCAATATCAGGACTTTGTTTACCTAAATTATTAATTATTTCATAATTAGTATCATAACCAACACTAGCTAAAACTCTTTTTACGATATTGTCTACGTTAACAGAAGCTTTACTAGTAACTTCTCCTGTAATAAATATTTTACCTTTCCCACCCATTACTTCTATACCACATCTAGAGTGTTTATCTTCTTTTAAATAAGCATCAAGTAAGGCATCACTAATTTGATCACACACTTTATCAGGATGACCACGAAATACTATTTCATTTGTATATAATCTCATAACATCACAATCCTCTAATAATTTAGTATTTATAATTAACTTGAATATTATCTATTTAATTTTATATTATTCTTATCTAACCACTCTTCTATTTTAGACTGATAATAGAAAGAAGAAACATCCATATATTCATCTTGCAAATTATATTTTTTTAAAACATCATTAAATTTATCAATATAATCATGATTTCTTAAAGTATCAAATAATTCTTTCCTTATTTTTGTATCAATAATACAATTCTTAACATAAAATCTCATTATTTCAATATGATTAATTTCTTCATATGAAGGCAATTCATAAATATTAAGTTCTTCATAACTAGGAAATATTAAATTATTTTTCTCTTCCCAAGTCATTTTATCAAAGTCTTTAATCTGTCTTTCTATATATTTAAATGGATTAACTATCTCCATAGTATCAATTTTTAAATAATATGTCCTCCCTTTTCTAATTGTTCTTAAAAAATCTACTAAATTAATTTTTTTCATATTTATTACTCAACTTCATAACCATTCTTAATTGCTAAGATTCTTCCTTTTAATATTTCATTGTCATGATTTATATCATATTCTCTATAATCATATTTAATATCTCTTTCATATCCAGGAGTAAAATAATAATCAGAATATCCCAATTTATCTGTATCATCTACTATTTCTTTTAATTCAAAGTCACTCATATCATCAAGCATTCCTTGCCCTTTACCATCAACTATTAAAGGATATTTATAATTATCAAGTATATTTAACTCTTTTGAACCTAAAAAAGTAATATAAAAAGTTGTTGTTGAACCATAGTCATACTCCATCACTAAAGTATCTTTATTTTTTAATTTTAAATCACTTAACTTAGTAATTGTGGCATTAATAGGAGGAACTTCACTATGATCATCTTCTATACATACCCAACTATCATAGACTTTATCTTTATATTGTATATTATACAAATGATATGCTAGTGAATCAAAAGTAGCTAGTATAGTATAAGCTAAATCTGCAACTGTTCTTCTATCTGGTATCTCTATTTTTCTCCATATTTTATCTTCTAACCCCTCTATTCCTACTCTAAAAGTTAACACTTTCTCCATCATAAACACCTCTACTTTATATTTAATTCTTTTTTTATAATTTTCTTTATTTCTGTTGGAATATAATAAGAAAGATAATTATCTTTTTCATATACAAAAACCCATAATGCTTCTATATCGTCCTGATATGCAGACATATTCATTGAATTTTCATTATCAAGTAACTTTTGAAAATAAAGCCTAGTAAATAGATCTGTTTTAGAAGCACTTAAACAGAATGCAAAGCTATCTATGATATATTCTTTTAAATCTTCTATATTATCTAAATCATAATCTTCAAGGCTTTCATTAATTATATCCTTATTTAATTCTTTTAAGGAAGAAAGTAAATCTGTTTTATCTTTCTTTATTATATATTTATCATATTTCATATCCTCACCTATTAACAATCCTCTTCAAATTCTATATTATTATCAATACACCATTCTTTAGCAATGACTTTATATTTTTCATCTTTATATTTATACCATTCTTCAAGTAAATCACTAGATTCAAC